>NZ_CAWNIB010000298.1:0-15394 GCF_963874405.1 Vibrio sp. V08_P9A1T1 | reverse complement strand
AGGTACACCACCTAAATATTAACGAATATTTCTTATTGACTAAAGAAGGGGGGTATCAATGATACCCCCTTGTTACTTGTTAGCTATCTGTAATTGCAATACCAATATCACGCTGTTTAGTTATGGCAATCGAAATCAAACAGGCGGCGTATGAAAAACCGATCAATTACTGTTTTTTAGGGCCGTTAAAACGTGATGTAGTGAGGGGACCACTTGGTGTCCAAGGGCCAAAACCTCTTCACTGGGTTCGACGAGATCAGGAATTTGGTAGGTGATCATATTCGCACTCACGGCGGATCGCACGCCGTTATTAGAATCTTCAAAGGCTAAACATTGGGTCGGTTCAGCGCCAAGACGTTGCGCAGCGAGTAGATAAATCTCAGGATCGGGTTTGCCATGTGTCACTTCACAACCGGTTGTGAACGAGTCAAAGTATTGCTCAAGGCCTGAAAGGCGCAGCTTAATTTGTGCCACGTCTTTTTGGGTTGATGTTGCGACGGCAGTAGGAACACGATTGGCTTTTAACCATTGTAATAACTCGATAACCCCTTCTTTCACTGGGATCGCCTGGTGTTTCACCACGGCATCGTAACGTTTACGCCACTCCGTATGCAATACTGGATAGTCTAATTCTGGCCCGTAGCCTGCGCGCAGTGCTTGTTCAATGCCTGCCGCATTGCGACCAATAGCCGAGAGATAAACCTCTTTTAAAAATGGGACGCCAACTGCGTGGCAAGCTTGTTCGAATATTGTAAGGCAGACACGTTCCGTGTCGAGTAACAGTCCATCCATATCAAAAATGGCAGCTTGAAATTTCATAAGTACAACTTTAGGCGAGTGAAATGGAGTGGGCTATTTTCACATAAGTCGACCTATGGAGGCGATCTTTTTCCTGCACTTTTTCTTTTTCTCATACTTCAATAAAATCAGCCAATTATAAGCGCTAGTTTGTTAGCAATGAGTTATGCTTAATGTGAAAACCTTGTTGCGAGAAGAGGGGGGGAAGCAATTTGAATAGTGCATTTGTACAACAGTGGATGCCGGGTTTACACCAACTGAAAGACTATGAAACTCGCTGGTTGATGGATGACGTACGTGCGGCGCTTTCTGTGGTTGCGGTTGCACTGCCTGTCGCGATAGCGTACGCGCAGCTCACTGGAGTAAGCGCGATTGTCGGCTTATATTCCTGCGTATTGCCGATGTTGGTTTACGCGATTTTTGGCACGTCTAGGCAGTTGATCTTAGGCCCAGACGCGGCAACTTGCGCAGTGATTGCGGCGGTAGTGACACCGCTGGCGATGGGCGATCCTCTCAAACACTGGCAGTTGGTCATGACAATGACGGCAATGACTGGTGTATGGTGTTTGCTGGCCAGTCGTTTCAAACTCGGTATTTTAGCCGATTTTCTCTCTCGCCCTATTTTACTTGGGTTGTTAAACGGTGTTGCTCTGACCATTATCGTGGGTCAATTTGCTAAAGTGTTTGGGCTGAAATATGAGCAGCAATATCTACTAGAGCGTATCGTGGAAGCGCCATCCTTACTGATTGATTTGCATTGGCAAACCTTATTGATAAGTGCGCTGACAGTGGTGGTTTATTTTCTGTGTAAGCGTGTCAGGCCCAATTGGCCAGCAGCGATGTTGGCTATTATCGCTGCTGCATTTTGGGTGTGGTTTTTTGGCGCTGAACATCTTGGCGTTAAAGTCGTTGGTTTAATCCAAGGTGGGTTACCAATATTCCAAACCCCTCTATTTGATCTAGGGGTGAGCCGTGAATTAGTCATGCCCGCTTTGAACTTAGCGATGGTGAGCTTTGTCAGCATGATGCTCACCGCGCGCAGTTTTGCGGCAAAAAATGGTTATGATATTGACGCCGACAAAGAGTTTCGCGCGCTTGGCTTAGCTAATATTGCTTCTGCATTTTCACAGGGTTTTGCCATCAGTGGGGCGGATTCACGTACGGCGGTGAATGACGCTAATGGTGGAAAATCGCAATTAGTTTCGATTATTGCAGCGATTGTGATTGGATTTGTCGCGATTGTGGCGTATCAGCCACTACAATACATTCCGATTGCTGCATTGGGAGTTGTGTTGATTATCGCGTCTATCTCGTTGTTGGATCTGAAAGGGATTTGGAGTTTACACAAGCGTGATAAAGACGCCTTTTATTTGGCAAGCTTAACCTTTATCGCTGTATTGGTTATTGGCGTTATCCCCGGCATCACTCTTGCGGTATTACTGGGTCTGTTCCAATTTTTACGCACCGTGATGCGGCCAAGTGATCAAACATTGGGTTTGGATGATAAAGGAACGATTCGCACGATTGATACGTCAGCGAAGGCGAAACCAATACCGGGTTTGGTGATTTATCGTTTCAACTCTCCGCTGACTTATTTCAATGCGCCTTACTTTAAACGTCGTATTTTATTTCACACTGAATCGGCGGGCATGAGTGTGGGGTGCGTGATTATTGATGCGGTGTCGAGTTTTACCCATTTAGATTTAAGCGTCATGGCGATGTTATCGGACGTGCAAAGCATTCTGAAAAAACGAGGTATTCGTTTAGTGCTAGCGGGGCGTAAACGCAGTTTGAGAAAATGGTGTGAGATCGCTGGAATTTCAACGGGTGATGGCGGCGTGGTGATTCGTGCGGACATGTATTTAGCCATTAAGCTAAGTGGATGTTACCAACACGCTGTAGAAGAAGGGCAAGTTCCACCAGTACAAAAAGAGCCGCAAAAGGATATTGAAGGTGAAATTGCGGCTGCTATTTAAAATGAGGTTGGCTCGTTAATAATATTGGTTCTCGTTAATAAAAGATAAAGAGCTCTTGAGTATCGAAAAGATGTAAGAAATCCCATTCAATCATGATGCTTTCCTTTTTATGTGATGAGAGCGAGTGCTCGGCCTTTTGCTAAACGGTTGGTGCCTGTTTGGATAAGCATAGGTGAGCGTTATGCATTAGGCAAAATGGTACGGGTTATTAATCTAATATAGGTAGCCTATGGATATGGTGGTTTTCGACGCTAGGTGTAGCGTGTCGGCAGGTAAACAGTTCGCTGTACTTGAGCGGCCAGTTTTCGATGAAACTGCAACATTGCACCTTCACTGCATGGTTGCCAAGTTAAGGCCTTGCCGACCACACCGTGATGTTGGAAGGCGTTGAGCCGAATGCTGACGTTCGCAGGCAACTGGTTAATCAGATGCGCCACTTCGGTAATTTCAGTCTCTAAATCACTTTTGTCCGGTATATGCAGCAGTCGCACTTCGTGCAGTTTATTCAGTGTAGCGAGGTGGAAAATAGTGCGTATCACTCTATGGTTACTGCGTCCGGTTAGCCACCGATGCGTTTCCTCTTGCCAAGCTTTTAAATCGATCATTGCGCCATCCACATAGGGCGATATTTTGTCCCATCCCGATTCTGATAGTGAGCCATTACTATCAATAAAACAGCTGAGATGTTTCAATTCTTCATCACGTTTGATGGCTTTGAAAAGAGCGATGATAAACGGAAGTTGTAGGGTTGCTTCCCCTCCTGAAATGGTAATACCGGCTAAGAAATAATGATTTCGGCGAATAAGTTCCACGAGTTGTTCAACACTGTAGTGATGAATTTTGGGGTTTGATTGGTGCATGCAGTGCTCAATACAGCGATCGCAGTGAGTGCATTTATTCGCTAGCCATTCGACTTGCTGGTCAGCATTGAGGCGCAGTGCTTGCGATGGGCAGGTTGTTACACAATCACCGCAATGGTGACAGTGACGAATCGTATGTGGGTTATGGCAAGACAAGCAATTGAAGTTGCAACCTTGCATAAAAATGACCAGTCGGTTGCCCGGGCCATCAACGCAGGAGAAAGTCAGCACTCGGCTGACTTTTGCTCGGAGCGGCTGTTTTTTACTCACCATTAGTTTAGCTGACAGAGTTTGGTTGATAAGCCGGTTGCATTTCATGGCTAACCACGCGTGCTTTTCGCTTGAGCACGGCCGTGTTTTTGGCCGCTTCTGCCCCAAGAAATGTGGTGTTGGTGCGTGATCCGCGCTGCTCAAATTGCGCTATTTCAGACAGTTTCACCATGTAACCCGTAATGCGAACTAAATCGTTCGAAGCCACGTTGGCCGTAAATTCGCGATAGCCCGAGTGGAGGGCTCCTTTACATAGGTTGAACATCGCTTCTGGGTTGACCTTTATGGTTTCATCCAGAGTTAGAATATCGCTGATACCAGAGGTGTAATATTGATGATGTCCAGCCGTTGCTTGCACATATTCAATCGGGTTGGGTTCGGTACCATAAGGGATGCGCACGCCCGGAGTGACATCAAGATCAAGGCTAATACCACCTTGTGCGTGCAGTAAAGCACGGCCGTTGAAGCCATATTTGACTGGTGAGTTTTGTACAATGTCGGCCAGCTTGGCGGAAATGGCGATGCCTAATTGGTTGGCGATATCATCATGGCCATAACGAGCGTTACTCTGCTCCTTTTCCAGTAATAGATTAACGGCTTCAGCCATGCCATAAATGCCAAACATCGGTGCGAAACGAGATTCTTCAATCAACCCTTCTTGAGTCAGAAAACCTTCAAAAAAATGAGATTGTTGGTGCAGATGAGCAGCTCGAACATCCATCAGCTCAATCATATATTGGCTGTAAGTGGGTAGAATCTGATCTAAAAATGTTTGGCGGTCACTGGCTTTTTTCGCGGCCTCTTTTAAATTCATTCTGACTAAAGTATTGCAGCCTCCCGCTAAAGGAAGCGAGTTGTAGCAACTGACAATACCAAAACCTTGCTCGCCATAGGCGGTGGTATGAATCGGATAGTTGGCGATGTGTGGTTTACTGCATTGACAGATATTATCGGTCGCTTGGCGCAGTAAATCGTCAGGAGTGATGGAAGGGTCATACATGAAGGTAAGGTTGGGAGCGATCTGTTTCAGTTCAGCATCGATATGTAAAATAGTACGACAAATAATATTGTCGCTCGGGCCGATGTTGGCGTGCATGAAAGCATCGGGCAGAGTACGATCAAGCATGATCCAAAACAGCTTCAATTTTTGATAAATCGACGCTTCGCTCAGCTCGCCCACATAGGGCAACAACACGCTATCTAATTGCCCCAAATAGACAGGAATAGAGGTCACTGAAGGCACGTGATGGTACAAAATGGTCAGCATATTGAGTGCTTCATCAAAATTACTGGCAGGCGAAAGCTCTAAATACTCACTGCCTTGTGCTAAAAATTTTGCGTAGTCAGGCAACACGTAACGTGGTTTAAAAGGGGCATGGCCTTCAAACATATCGCAGATAATGCCTTGTTCCATTGCTCGAGCCAACTCAGGAGAGAGTTTCAGATAGGGCAAGCTTGCTTCGGCCTCTAGCGCAAGGAAGTGTGACTTTTGTTTAGGCGAGAGGTGTGCGTCAGTGACGATGGCTTGGAAGCGTTGCTGTGTATCGAGTGAATGGCTCATGAATTAAACCCTTATATTATTGTGGTTTAATCCTAATGTGCTTGGTTACTTTTCACTATTGATAATACATCAAGTAGTCATTTCCATAATGGAAATAAAAACGCCACTTCGTTATCGTCGAAGTGGCGTCATCAGGAACCTAAGGTTAGGCGTATTGCGCTTCGATTTGGTTCGATTTTAGATAAGCAGGGTGAGTGGCGAGCTGCTCTAAGTAACGTTCAATATTCGGGAAGTGAGTAATCGCTCCGTTGGTCAGCAATATTTCAGCAATGAATGACATCATGAAATCAGCGCCAGTGAGTTGGTCGGCCACTAAGTAGCGTTTACCCGCTAAACACTGATCAAAATAACTCATCACTTTGGCCGTTTCGCTTTCTGCATAGCCACCAAGGAAATTGGTTTGGCAGCCATCTTTGGCAACAAACATCTTTAATAGCAGCGGCAATATGGCAGAGCTTTCCGCAAAGTGGAGCCATTGCTGATATTGCACATATTCCACGCTGCCACGCTGAGGCGCAAAGTGTTGGCCGTATTTTTCTATCAAGTAATCGGTAATGGCGCCAGATTCAGCAATCACCAAGCCATTGTCTTCAATCACAGGTGACTTACCTAACGGATGCACGCTTTTTAGCTCGGGCGGTGCCAGAAAGGTCACGCTATCACGTTGATATGGAACCACTTGATACTCAACCCCTAATTCTTCAAGTAACCAGATTATGCGCTTAGAGCGTGATTTATTTAGATGGTGAAGTTTGATCATTATGTGGTCCTTATTAAAGTGGTTGGTTGATTTGGATAACCAGTTTGCCAAAGTTTTTGCCTTCCAATAGACCAATAAAGGCTTGTGGTGCGTTTTCTAAACCGTCAATCAGTTGCTCGCGGTATTTCACTTTCCCTTCGCTTAGCCATTGAGTCATATCAGTAGCAAATTCGTTATAGCGATGGCCGTAGTCATCAAAAATAATGAAACCTTGCATGCGGATTCGTTTGGTAAGCAAGGTGCCCATCAGCATAGAGAGACGATCAGGTCCTTCAGGCAGCGACGTTGCATTGTATTGAGAAATCAAACCACACAGCGGAACTCGCGCTGCTGTGTTAAGCAGAGGTAAAACCGCATCAAATACTTTGCCACCGACATTTTCGTAGTAAACGTCAATCCCTTGAGCACATGTTTTAGCCAATTGCTCTGCAAAATCGTCAGCTTTGTGATCAATACATTCATCAAAACCTAATACTTCTTTAGCGTAACGACATTTTTCCTCACCGCCAGCAATGCCCACCACATGGCAGCCTTTGATTTTAGCAATTTGACCAACCGTTGCCCCTACGGGGCCAGTGGCTGCTGCGACTACCACAGTTTCACCTTGCTTCGGCTGGCCAATGTCTAGCAAACCCATATAAGCGGTAAAACCGGGCATTCCCATGATGCCTAGTGCGTATGAGGGTGAGGTTGGATTTTTACCGAGTTTAAGTAAACCTTCGCCGTTAGAAATAGCGTAATCCTGCCATCCGGTATAAGCGAGTACCCACTCACCTTGCTCAAATTTTGGGTGGTTTGATACTTCCACTTGACACACGCTCCCGCCTACCATGACATCATCAATCGCGACAGGATCGGCGTACGATTTAGCGTCACTCATGCGGCCGCGCATGTAGGGGTCAAGTGAAAGATAAACACTACGCAGCAACACTTCACCAGCGGCAGGTGTTGGTTTAGGCGCATGTTCTAAGCGAAAGTTAGCAGGCGTTGGTGCACCGACAGGGCGTGAAGCGAGTACAATGCGGCGGTTAGTTTGTTCTGTCATTGGAGAGTCCTTTATTATTTTAAATTAGACCAGTCGTCTAGTTTAGGTTTCAAAAAAACCGCTATCGAAATAGCGGGTGAATCTTAACTAGGGCACTGGCCTTGCAAAATGTGTTCGGTGCTCGTAAGCGCTTGTGCAAGCCCTTGGTTATCTTGACGCAGTTTACTGAGCAAACTTGCGCCGAGCCAAAGGTTATAAAGCAATTCTGCGGTTTGCTGGCTGTGTTGTACGTGAATGGAGCCGTCGTCGATCCCTTGCTGGATACATTTTCCGACCGCCTCAATAATGCTATCTGCACCTTTAAGTAAAGCAATACGCATCGCATCAGACAAGTCTGAAACTTCAGCGCTTAATTTCACCACCAAGCAGCGCTGTGCGTTACATAAGCCATTGCTCTGCTCATACCAACATTGCCAATAATGCATCAAGTGTTGATAGGCGTTTCCTTCTTCTTGGTTAAAAAGGGCATTAATCCGTACTAAATAGTGCTGAAAATAGTCCGTAATCAGTGCCTCGCCAAATTGCTCTTTTGACTTAAAGTAGTGATAGAAAGAGCCTTTAGGCACATCAGCGGTTTTTAATAATTCAGACAAGCCTACGCTGGTGAAGCCTTTGGTTACGACAAGTTGGTAACCGACCTCAAGGATGTGTTGGCGAGTATCATGGGTTTTTGTATTCATGGACGGCACTATAATTTAAATTAGACCAGTCGTCTAGTTTTGTTTGTTCATATTGTATTTGTGCTACTGGCTATGGTTGCTGAATGATAGAAATGGACACTTCCTCCTTGAAGTGTCGCACTATTATTTATCTTTTAATGAGTGAGAGATGAGACTATTTTTCTGTCTTTAGCGTATCCGATGCCCAAATGAGGTTTTGCCCATTGCTGAGCTCAGCTTGAATACTCAAGGCTGGAACTATTTCCTTATCCTCTTTTTTATATGGTTGCGTAGAGAAATTGGCGGTAATTTTACTGCCATCACCAAAGGTTGTTTGTTGTACCATCCCTTGTTCATCAAGCCATTTAAAATCGACTAAAGGTTGGTTCCACACGACTTCATGGATTGGTGCAAACCCTTGCTGATAACGGCGTAATGCGTTAACTCGTGCGCTGTTAGGCGTCGCTTCATCACGGCTAAGGTGAATCATCGCTGGGGTGTTATACAGCATGGCGATTAAATCTCGCTCCGCTTGCACGTTGGAAAACTTCACGCTGTCGTTGTGCCAGTGGTGACTGTTGATCACCTCATCATGGAACACGGTTTGATAGAGAGGAATACGGTATTGCGGTGCAAATAACAGTGTTTTGTACGGCTCTTTGACTTGTGTGGGTTTAAAGAAAAAATCTGGGCTCGTTGTTGGAAACCATGCTCCAAGAAAGTAAGGCGATTGGCGGTTAGTTTTCATATCAGGATCTGTCCAGCCAAATCCTACCGTTTCTAAACCATGAGCAAAAGAGAGCCCTTGTGTCGTCAGGCTGTTACCATCTTCAGAGCCGAGAACCACATTCTGTTCATTGGCTATCCAGCGCATGCGTTGATTAAATGCCTCCAGCATCGCGCTTTCTTTCATTCCTTGGCCCTCTTGGTATGAGTAATCTTCACGGGCCATTCCGGTCCCATCCACATCAAGAAACAGGCTGTTAAAGCGGCCATATTTTAAAATTGCTTCAATGCGTTGCTGCACAAAGCCCAATTGGCAGGCAGGGTTGAGATAAAAGCCGTTGCCACGAAACCCTGTTTGTTTTTTGCCGTCGGCGTTTTCTATCGCACATTGCTTGCGCATTGCATCCGGTAGCTGCGCGGTAAGCCAACCATCGTTGATGCCTTTTGCAATGGCGGTATTGTAGGAGTCGTACACCCCAACTAAGTAGCCAGCCTGTTTCGCTTGATCAACCACTTGTGGCTGGTAAAAGGCGGGCATCCAATTATCCAAACCTAGCCAGAGGTGCTGCAAACCAGCTGAGCTGAGTGCGTCAATCATGGATGTCGATAGCCCCTGTCCCCAAGTGCTGGCATCACGTAGAAACGGTAGTTTCTGCTCTGCGAGCCATGCTTTTCGTGCCTGAGCGGCTTGGTATTGGCTAGCTATCCCTGCTTCTTGGGTTGAAGGCTGCTCTTTTATCCAAGCATTGAGCGAGCGGTTCACTTCGTCAATCAACAACCGCTTATTGTAGTTGTTGAAAAAATCTTTTCCTTTAACGAGTGGCTTAAGCTCTTTGAGCGCTTCGTTTGATGCTACCCACTGGGGCTGCTTAAAATACCATTCTTTAAGTGCCCAGAAATCCGTCACATCTTGTTTGGACACTAAGTCTTGGCCAAACAAGTAGACATGACTTGCGCCGATAAGCTGTTTTATGGCTGGGTTTTGCTGCGCTTTTTGTTCGAGCGTTTGTGATAGCCCATTCTCTTTTCGCCACTGACGGTAGCGTTTGGCACCATCTAGTGGTGAGTTGCCAAGGGAGATTTCCACCTCAAAAGGCTCATCTTTGTTGAGCAGAGTGAAAGCGTGCGTGGCTTGCATGTCCAGCTTGTTTTGCTTGGCGCTAAAATTGAGTTTGTTGTTGGTGGCGGTATTGAGTTGGTAGCTCACATACTGCTCATTGCCAGCTTCTACACTCCAAAATGGCATTTTGAGATCTTGCGTGGTATTGCTGGCAGAGCGTTCCGCTATGAGGTAGTTCACCCACTGTGGGTTATCAGTTGGAATCCGCATTCCTTCACTAAAAGGAAGAATGAGCGTTTTGCTTTGCTGCTCAGGCAGTTCAAACCACTGCACGGTTAACGGTTTAGCACGAGAGATCTTACTCTCGGCGCTTGCGGTAATCGACAGCTTCAATGTTTGTTGTAAATTGGCCTCAACCTTTAACTGGCTAGGAACAAGCAGCCAAGAGGCGTGATGTTGATTATCTTGTTGCAGTTGGCTGACTTGCTGTGGCTGGCCGTTAACAGTTAGCTGGCCTTGGTTAATGGTTAGCTGGGCATTTTGCTGCCAATCAATAGCAAAATTTTGTGGCTCTATTTGCACGGTTTGGTTTTGATTATGCAGTGTAATTGACGCCGGTTGTGATTGGCTAGCCAACGCCAAAAGTGGCGTACAAGTGATCAATAAAGAACAAAGTGGTTTATACATGGTTTGTCATTTCCAGTGTGTCTCGGTGTGTTGATTACATAAGAAATCGACAAATCAATTGTCACCCTGATGTCTTCATTGAGCCTGCTTTGGCAGAGTCAAACGTTGTACATATTCCACTTTGATTGCTCCTTGATACTCGACAGTTTTGATCAGAGTACTGAGCCATTTAGCCGAGCTGGGGGATGAGCTTGGTTTATTCAATAATTGCTGAGTATTACTTATTGCTACCATATCTTGCTGCTTGATTAACTGAAATTGGTCGTCAAACCATTGCCAAGCAAGGCTTGTTGGGGGGCAGTTTGTCAATGCTGTGGGGGACTCAAGTGTTAGTGGGTAGCCACCGTTGGGAGAGGCGGATTGCAACCATGTGGAGCCAAAAGGCATGGTAAGAACTAACCAATAGTGTTGTTTGTCGAGTGTCAGTCGATAAACGCCATCTTGCGGAGCAAAGAGCAGTTCTGGGCTTTCTAATTCTATATAAGGGGCTGATGACGTTACTTGGCTCTGTGAGATGAGCAAGCCATTGTCAGGGCCAAGAAGTTCAACCTGACTAGGCAGCTCTGCTCCTTCCATTGATAATTTGAACTGGTAACCTTGCTGCATCACGTTGGTTTTTTTTTGTATCGAGACTTTGATCAGCGCCGCATTTGGTACCACATCGCTTAAGAGCTGTTGGCCACATTGGGTTTGTTCAATAATGGCATGCTTGACGCTTGCCCAGTGTTGCGTGGCAATGGTTTGGTTATTGAGTGCGAGGATCAACTCTTGCCAGGCAAGCTGTGGCTGATGGTTCGCTAAAGCGCGATAGGTTGATTGCAGTGGTGTGGCCATAAACCAATCATCACTCACGGCGTGGCTTGGACTAACGACGAACAGTACAAACAGCCAAAGGTTACGCATTGGACACCTCGACTAAACGGTACCCAACGCCACGAACGGTTTCGATATTGAGTGAGGGTAACTGCTGCCTTAGCTGTAAAACATGATTATCGACGGTCCGAGTTGAGGGAAAGGCTTGGTAGCCCCACACTTTATTGAGTAGTTCATCACGGTGAAAAACACGTCCTTGGTTTTGAACCAGCAACAGTAATAGCTGAAACTGTTTCGGTTTTAGCGTCATCAACTGCTCACCTAAGGTAACGCTGCGCTTTGAGAGATCAATGGCAATGTCAGCGTAGGAAAGCAAGCTTTCTCCTAATGGTCGCAGTTGCGCTTGAATTCGCGCCAGTAATTCTTGTTGCGAAAATGGTTTAGTGACGTAGTCTTTCGCCCCCGCCATCAGACCTGCTATTTTTTGCTCAACCTCGATTTTGGCCGTCAGGATGATCACTGGCACGGCTTTGGCCATTAGCCATTGAGGTAGATGATCCAAGCTGTCTCCTTGAGCCAGTTGTCTATCTAAAATCACCAAATCGGCGCGAAACCATGCTTTTTTGACTTGTGAGAGCTGCTGTACCCACAAACAATCAAAACCTTGCTGTAGCAAGTAATCATGCAAACCTTGCCCTAGTAGGGGATCATCTTCGACCAATAACAGTGTGTTCATAATGGTAATTCCAATTGGCAGCGAGTGGGGTGGGCTTTACAAGTCAGTTTGCCGCCCATTTTAAGCATCAAATGGCTCACAAGACGGAGCCCAATCCCCATATTGGAAGCCGTGCGAGAACGGGAAAATAGCCGTTTTAGACGAGAGGGAAACGCGCCTTCATCGCTAACGCAAAGCCGCAGTTGAGTGTCAGTCACGCTGGCCGTTATTGAGATTGTCCCTTGACCATGTTGCTTGGCATTACGGATCAAGTTATCCAAACAAATCCCAAGCCAGTAATACGGTAGTGTGAGCTCGATATCTTGTGTCAGTTCATAGCTGAGTTCGTGTTTCGCTACGCAGTGATCTAACCAATCTGAGAGATAAGCGGTTTGACATTGAAACGGCTCATTTGGATCGCTACTCAAAAATCCTTTACTGGTCTGAGCAAGCTGAGCTAAACGTTGGTGATCGGCCAGTAAGCGGCCGAATGTATCTTGGGCCAGCTCTGGCAGAGTATCAAATTGCTGGCGAAACTGCTCAACGGTCAAGCCAAGACTGGTGATAGGGGTACGTAGTTCATGCGTCAGCAACTGTAAGATAAAGCGTTTTTCTTTGGCTTGTTGGCGGCGTAACCAGAGCGTCCTACTCAGCGTTGCTGCGAGCAACAGCAGTAATATGACTGATAACCACAGTGAGATATTGGGTTTTTCTTGGCTAGAGACACACAGATTACTGTAGCGTAATTGGCAACTTTGAGTAGCCGCTGTGATGGCCGACAATACCAATTGCTGATCGAGCGCGACTTTTTTCCATTGCAATGCGCTCAGTACGCGAATACCGAAATCGCCACTGATCCATAGCCGTTGTTGACGGTCAATATAAGCGCGATAACCGCTGACCAAGGCATCTCGCCCTGCCGTTTCTAAATCGGTAAAAAAGGTGTACAGCGGATGCTGAGGGTTAGAGAGAGTCGTGTAGGGCTGTAGCTCGGCGTTTTGCTCGGCCGTTATGTTATGAGTAGAAAAAGCTAAGTATCGCTCTGCGTAGCTCCCGCCTGCAGGATGCAGAAACGGAGCAGTCTTAAACCAACGGATGGGCAATTCATCGCCTTGGCATAAAGCGAGTTCAAACGACGCTGCTTTTTGCAATTCAGGGCGTGATGCCAAGGTTTTTGATAAACCGGGCGACAGTGCGCACTGTGAGGCTATCGCTTTGAGCTCAGTTATGGTTTGCCATGAATAACGGGAAAAATCAGGATAGGCGCTGGCGCTGAGCAGAAGATCGACAGGGTATGAGTTAATGCTTTGCAATGGCAAGGCTCGCGCAGCCGATAGCGATTCGGCTTGGCGTAGAAAATGCTGCCAACGATCTTGCAGCGTTTGCTCTTGCCCGTGTGCTAGGTTTGATTGCCCTAGCACTGCGGTGAGTGTGATCAAAAGGTACAGCAGCCGTGTTCTCAACGTTAAGCACTTAGAAAAAGGTTCGCATTCGCGAAATTATAGCTGTGCTAAGTCAGGATTTGTCACCTCAATGTCACTAAAGCGGAATGTCGATCAAAACTCGGCATCCACCGTGAATGTCATCCTTTGCTTGGTATAAGGATGATCAAAGCTCAGCGACTCAGCATGTAGATGTAAACGCGCTCCTTTCGTGCCATAAAGATCGTCGCCAACGATGGGCAGGTTGAGTCCTTCCACATGAGCGCAATGCACGCGCAATTGGTGGGTTCGTCCTGTTTTGGGGTAGAGGTAGACTTTACTGAATCCATCCCGGCATTCAATTAATTGCCAGTGAGTGTCAGCGGGTTTGCCATGTTCAAAACAGACCAATTGACGCGGCCTGTCATCTAAATCGCCCCGCAGCGGTAAGCGAATGTCACCATGCGATTGCTGTAATTCACCAGCGAGTAAGGCAAGGTAGCGTTTTTCAACGCCGCGAGTAATAAATTGCTTCTGCAGACTTTTATTGGCTCGGCGGGTGAGAGCAAACACCAATAAACCTGAAGTAGACATATCAAGGCGGTGGATCACAAAAAGCCCTTCATCTGAGCTAAACGTTTGTTGCAGACGAGTATAAACAGAGTCCTGAATGTTGACTCCGGGAACGGATAGAAACTCGGCAGGTTTGTTGACGACAACAATCGCTTCATCCTGGTAGATGATGTCGATCTCTTTGCCTTGCGCTGGGTTATGCAATAGCGGGTTATCATCGAGCTTCAGCCCATCAAGCATGTGAGCCAAAATCGGTTGGCACTTGTTTTGACAAGCAGGATAGAATTTCTTGTGTTGACGAATTTCAGATTTTGGTGACGCTCCCCACCAGAATTCGGCGAGTGAAATCGGTGTCATCTGATGTTGAAACGCGTAGTGCAGCAATTTTGGTGCGGCGCATTCTCCAGATCCTGCTGGTGGAACAGGGTTAGCCGTAAGACGGAAAATCTCCCCCAGAGATTTTTCAGTGCCGTATTGATTGAGAAATCGATAGTGAGAAAAAAGTCGTTGCTGCAACGCATTAGAGAGATTTTTACGCTGCTCTTTTAACGCATCAATCTGTTCTTGAAATGCGTCTATTTGCGCTTGTAGTTCGTTGAGGTTGACGTCCCATTTTCGTTTTAATTGCTTGAGGAACGTTTTTTCAGCCACACTTTGTTTGGCGAGACAATCTAAGGTTTCACGCAATTGTTGGGCATCATTTGATTGTTCGGCAAGGATGCGTTGCTGTTTACGCTGTTCACGACCTTGAATCATCAGTTGGCGATGCGCTTCTAATTCATCTTGCGCCTGCTGTTGGGCCGTGGTCCATTGCTGCTGAAGTAGCGCACGCTGTGGATCGCACTCCAATTGTTCAACTTGCTGATTAATTTGATTGATCGGCACGCTGCCTTCCAAGAAAAAACCATCGTTAGTGAGCATGTCAAATATAGGCGGCACAAAATGCGGCAGCAGGTTTTGCTCAGCTAACTTCCCCGAGAATGCAGACAGGTACCCTAGCTCTCCACTTTGTTTACGCACCACTAAAACACCAAACATTTTCCCGATAGCTTCCGGATGCTGGTTTAGCACGCCGTGATTATCGAGCCCAAAATTATGTTGCCAATTCTGCTGGTTCAGCAGGTGTTGTTGCAGCTGGCTTGCCGCTAATTCGCAAAGCGGATGCGGCTCGTAACAAAATGGGAAAGTAAAGCGCTCAGGCAGAGAGTAGCCTTCAATAGGTTTTTTAAAGGCAGTAAAACAGGGCGCTGGTGTTGGCATTTTCTCTGGCTCGCAGTGGATGGTGGTGGAGAACGCAGAATTGTACTGATTTGACCTAGAAATGCCAGTTTCTGGTTGAACGGCGTGATGATACGATTAATTAATGTAACTAGCTTATTAATATCATTAATATAGCTTAGTGAATCCCAAAGAAATAAGTTAACAGTGTCGATTTAACCTGATGCTATGCGTTTATTTAAAACATATAGA
>NZ_CAWNIB010000297.1:0-15418 GCF_963874405.1 Vibrio sp. V08_P9A1T1 | reverse complement strand
ATCATGAACTTGATAAGAAACTTATATGAAAAATTGTTTGCAAAGGTCACAAAAGTGTCATAATTGTTTCCCATAATGCATAGCGTTGATTACATAGAAAGGTTATTCAAATGTCTAGAAGGATTCTGGTTGTTGAAGACGAAGCACCCATTCGCGAAATGTTGTGTTTCGTGCTTGAGCAAAAAGGTTATCAAGCTGTTGAAGCGGAAGATTACGACACGGCGGTGAGTAAACTGGCTGAACCCTTTCCCGATCTTGTGTTATTAGATTGGATGTTGCCCGGCGGGAGTGGTATCAACTTTATTAAGCATATGAAGCGTGAAGAATTAACACGTAACATTCCTGTTGTGATGTTAACCGCCCGTGGTGAAGAAGAAGATAAAGTTCGCGGCCTTGAAGTGGGTGCGGATGATTACATAACCAAACCTTTTTCGCCTAAAGAGTTGGTAGCTCGTTTGAAAGCGGTTATCCGGCGCGTCACACCGACAGCACTGGAAGATGTGATCGACGTGCAAGGATTGAAGTTAGATCCTGTCTCTCATCGAGTAACGGCTAATGATAATGCCTTAGAGATGGGGCCGACGGAATTCAAAATGCTACACTTCTTTATGACGCACCAAGAACGCGTCTATAGCCGTGAGCAGTTATTGAACAATGTGTGGGGTACCAACGTTTATGTTGAAGACCGCACTGTCGATGTTCATATACGCCGTCTGAGAAAAGCGTTAGAAGAGGCTGGCCACGATAAATTAATTCAAACAGTACGTGGTGCCGGTTATCGCTTTTCATCCAGAACATAAAGGATTAATTAAGGTACGAAATGGTTGAACGTTTAACGTGGAAAAGGCTGGCTTGGGAGCTGGCTTTTTTTTACTCTCCTTGGATTATCGTTGGCTGGATCTTTGGCCATATGGCTTGGCTGCTGCTAGCGGCTACGGCGTTGCAACTGATTTGGCATTTGCATAACCAAATGCGCTTGTCGGCTTGGTTGTGGGATGAAAAACGTTTAACGCCGCCTTCCGGGACTGGAAATTGGGAATACCTGTTTAATGGGATTTATCGTTTACAGCAACGCCAACGTAAAAAACGCAAAGAACTGACCAATTTGATCCGCCGCTTTCGTAACGGGGCTGAGTCGCTACCCGATGCGGTGGTGGTGTTCCGTGGCGAAGGGAACATTGTTTGGTGTAACCGACTTGCACAGCATCTGCTCGGTTTTCGCTGGCCAGATGATGCAGGTCAACCTATCTCAAATTTATTGCGTGCCCCTGATTTTATCAAATATCTGCAAAAAGATGATTTCACAGAACCACTTGAAATGCGCTCTCCACTTAATGTTGAGCGCATGTTAGAGCTGCGTATTGTGCCTTACACAGAAGGTGAGCATTTGATGGTTGTGCGTGATGTCACTCAGTTGAAACAGTTAGAAGGCATGCGCCGAAATTTCTTTGCTAACGTTTCTCATGAACTGAGAACGCCGATGACGGTGTTGCAAGGGTATCTTGAGATGACAGAAGACCCTGACATGCTGGTAGGGCCGATGTGGCCTAAGGCACATGGAGTGATGACTGAGCAGTTAAACCGTATGAACAGTTTAGTCAATCAACTGCTGACGTTGTCAAAAATTGAAGCGGCGCCTATGCATGAGCTGGATGAAGTGGTTGATGTTCCGGCTATGTTGGAAGTACTTGAAAAAGAAGCGATCAGTTTAAGTGGCGATCATCATCACCGACTGCATTTTGATGTCGATAAGCGACTTAAAGTATTGGCCGATGAAGATCAGCTGCGCAGTGCTATATCAAACCTTGTTTATAACGCCGTCAAATATACGCCTCCGGGAGCGGAAATTAATGTGCGTTGGTATCAGAACGCGCAAGGGGCTTGTTTAGACGTGGTAGATAAAGGGGAAGGGATTGAGCCACAGCATTTACATCGTCTAACGGAACGTTTTTATCGTGTCGATAAAGCACGTTCGCGAGATACCGGAGGAAGTGGGCTTGGGCTCGCGATTGTTAAGCATGCATTGTCACATCATGACACGCATTTGCAGATTCACAGTGAAGTGGGGGTTGGCAGCAAATTCTCTTTTATTTTGCCTAAACGTTTGGTTGTGCTGTCATGATACATCGCATATTTACAGCCTTTCTCTATTTTTACTTGCTGGTTACCACGAACGCCGTGATCGCTCAGCCGCTCGTGGATTACTCAAAAACTAACGGTGTTGCAGGTAGTTTACTTTCAGTGGGGTCAGACACTCTGGCAGGAATGACGACGCTCTGGGTTGAAGAGTTTAAGACGATCTACCCCAATATCAATGCTCAAGTTCAAGCCTCAGGTTCCTCCACAGCGCCTCCTGCTTTAACTGAAGGAACGGCGCAATTTGGCCCAATGAGTCGCCCGATGCGTGGTCGTGAGATTGAAGCATTTGAACGCGCTCACGGTTATAAGCCGACGGCATTGCGGGTTGCGATAGATGCCATTGGTATTTTTGTACATCGAGATAATTCAATCAAAGGGCTTAATTTTACTCAATTAGATAGTATTTTCTCATCCACGTTGCGCTGCGGTGCTACACAACCGACCAATACTTGGGCGCAATTGGGCGTTTATGAGGATTGGGCTAAGCGAGGAATTCAACTGTTTGGCCGAAATTCGGTGTCGGGAACCTATGGCTATTTCAAACAAAACGCACTGTGTGGTGGCGATTTCAAAAAGGGAGTAAACGAGCAGCCGGGATCGGCATCGGTTGTACAATCGGTTGCTTCATCGATCAATACTATCGGTTATTCTGGTGTTGGTTATCAGGTTTCTGGTGTGAAATTGATTCCGATAGCCAAACAAGGCGATCAGTTTATTGCCGCAAGTTATGAAAATATTCTATCAGGTGCTTATCCGTTATCTCGCTATTTGTATGTGTATGTGAATAAACATCCTAATCAGGATCTGCCACCCATGCAGCGCGAATTTATCCGTTTCATTTTTTCTAAGCAAGGACAAGCGATTGTTGGGAAAGATGGTTATGTGCCTGTCAGTGCCGAGTTTGCTCTGCAAGAACTAGCTAAAGTGGGCATAAAATAACGAGCTGTTCGCTCGCTATTTTTAATCAAACCCAATTCAAATTAAACATTGAGCTGCCAACCGACACTTCTCCAATACTGTTGTTCGCACATCAGATCCGCATGTAATAATTTATTATTTTCTAACCAATTGGCGTCTTCACATTCTAGTTTCCACTCATCATCTTTTGCGCTGAGCGTCAGCTCAGGAAGAGGATCATCATTACGTTGGCTATTGACAACAATCGCTAAACGCAACACGCGGATGAGGCCAATAATGTGCTTTTTCTTAAACAAGGTGAAATCATTCATTTCTTGCAGCTTGAGGGATTTGCGTTGAAAGCGCGCTAAGGTCGACAGTACCTGTTGCTGTTCGCTGTTAAAACCGGGCATGTTGGTGTGACGCAGAATATAAGCAGAGTGTCGGTGAAAGCCTTGTAAGTTGATGCTCAATCCCACCTCATGCAATAACGCTCCCCATTCCAAAAGATCAAACAGTTCGCTGCCTTTTTTCAATCCTAGCTCTGGGGTCACATTCTGTAGAAACTCTTTTGCATGGCCTTTGACTTTAGCGGCATGCTCTAAGTCGACTAGATGCTTCATCGCGAGGTTTTCAGTGGTGCGTAAACGGATATCGGAATACTTGAACCGATCTTCCATCTCATAAAGCAAACCTTCTCGTAATGCACCATCAGAAAAATGCATCTCTTTCACACGCAGCGATTTTAAAACCGCGCTTAAAATGGCAACTCCCGCAGCAAAAACGGGTTTTCTATCGTCAGTCAACGCGCTGAGTTCGATCTCATCAATACTTTGCCATTCACAGAGTTTTTCGATGAGTTTATTGACTCGCTCAAGCGTGATGATGCCATCATCAAAGCCCAAACCAATCAGTACTTCGTGAATGGCTTTGATGGTTCCTGACGAGCCGAAGGCGACTTCCCACCCTTTTTTGCGATATTTCGCCGCAATAGATTCGATTTTTTGCTCGGCGGCTAATATCGCATGAGCGAAGTTTCTGCTTGAAAGCCTACCATCAGCGAAGTAACGGTCGGTATAGCTGACGCATCCCATTTGCTTGCTGTTGATTAGGTCTGGATCAAACCCTTGGCCAATCACCATCTCGGTACTGCCGCCACCGATATCCACCACCAACATAGACTCTGCTTGAGGTTGAGTATGTGCCACGCCTAAATAAATTAAGCGTGCTTCCTCAGCTCCGGGAATGATTTCAATAGGGAAAGGCAGTACCTGTTTGGCTCGTTGCAAGAATGTATGAGCATTATTGGCTTGACGCAGCGTATGCGTGGCCGCGATGCGCACGTTTTCAGGTTCGAAACCTTGCAACCGCTCGGCAAACATCGCTAAGCATTCAAGCCCTCGCTCTATGGCATCGGCATCCAAATTTTTTTGTTCATCTAACCCAGCCGCCAAGCGTACACGTTGCTTATGGCGGCTCACCAGTTGCAGATCTTGATCGACGACTTTGGCCACCACCATATGAAAGCTGTTAGAGCCTAAATCGATGGCCGCAATATCGCGAATAGTATTAGTTGGGTTGATTGTCATGTAAGGGTTCTTTGCTCTTTCTGGTCTGTCTTTCTACATTCTTAAGATAGTCGTAGATGGCAAATTGTGAACGCACTTTTTTACGGTTACCACGTTCTACATAATTATTGCTCATCTCTTTGTCTATCCAGCGCGCTTTCACTGTATCGGTAAATTGTAAATTCATAATGTCAATCATACGCTGTTTCAAACGTGGGTCACGAATTGGTGTCGTTACTTCGATACGATGATCGATATTGCGCGTCATCCAGTCGGCAGAGGAGATATACACCAGCGGGTTGCCATCATTGTGCGTAATAATGACACGAGGGTGTTCCAAAAAGCGATCAACGATGCTGATGATTTTGATATTGTCACTCACGCCCTCAATTCCCGGAACCAGTGAACACATGCCCCGGACGATCATCTTAATTTGTACGCCCGCGCTGCTTGCGCCATACAGTTTATTGATTAACCCTTTATCCACTAAGTTATTTAACTTTAAAGTGATTGCGGCTTTTTTGCCAAGTTTCACATTGGCGATTTCACTGTCGATTAATCGATAAAGCTGAATACGAGAGTTTCTTGGCGACACAATGAGATGGCTAAATTTAACTGGGCGGTAAGGGTTTTCAATATAGCCAAACACGTTTCGTACTTCGGTAGCAATTTCATTGTCGGCGGTTAGTAGTGAAAAGTCCGTATAGATACGGGCGGTTTTTTCATGGAAGTTGCCCGTGCCGATGTGTGCGTAGCGAACGATGTTGTCCTGTTCTTTGCGGCTAATGAGCAGCAATTTAGAGTGAATTTTTAATCCGGGAGCCCCGAAAATTACTTGGACCCCCGCTTCGGTTAAAATACGTGACCATTCAATGTTGGCTTCTTCATCAAACCGTGCTTGTAACTCAACCACTACCACCACTCGTTTGCCATTGTGTACCGCATCGACGAGCGAGTTCATTAAGCGAGAATCTTTGGCAACACGATAAATATTGATTTTGATGCTGATCACTTTGGGATCAAACGAAGCTTGTCTTACCAACTCGGTAATGTGTTCAAATGAGTGGTAAGGATAGTGAAGTAGAATATCCTGAGCGCGAATCGCATCAAATGCATTGGCAAAACCTTCAAAGTCAGCACATTGCATGGGTGGTAGCGGCTTGTTTTCTAAATAGTCACGCCCCACGTTTGGGAACCCAATAAAATCTTTAAAGTTATGGTAACGACCACCAGGAAGAAGGCTATCATAGTGCGATATTTTGAGTTTTTCGCACAAAAATTTAAGCATTTTTGTCGGCATTTCTCGTTCATAAACAAAGCGTACGGGCATAGCACTTAAGCGTTGATTCAACCCTTCTGACATCTGTTCTAACAAACTGTATTCGACTTCCCGTCGCAAGTCATATTCCGCATCACGTGTCATTTTCATCGCGTAACCCGTGAGCTCTTCATAGTCAAAAAAACCGCGGAAAATCTCATCGAGGCAGTGGCGAATGATGTTGTCCAATAAGATGATGGTTTTGCGGCGTTTGCCCTTTTGCTCCGGCACCATGACAAAGCGCGGTAGGTGGTCTGTCGGGATTTCAATCAGCGCATATTGGCTGCGGTCATTGTGTTTGAGATTAACGGCAATATAGGCGTATTCATCTTTCAAAAATTGCATGACATCAATGTCGTCAGTCATGAGCAGCGGTGTAATATGCGGGCGCACTTCTTTATGGAAATACTTAGTGATCCATTTTTTCTGAGTCTCATCCAACTGCGTTTCATTAACCAAGAAGATACGGCGACGTGCCATTTCTAAAATAAGCTCATTATAGAGATTGTCGAAATCTTGGTTGAGTTTGAACGCCTTACTTTGCATTCGTGTCAGCAAATGCTTGGTAGTATCGTTACCACCACGTTCTCGGTTGATCAAAATTTGCCGTTTTACATCGGAAAAGCGAACTTTATAGAACTCATCCAGATTGTTAGAAAAAATACCTAAAAACCGTATTCTCTCGATTAAAGGCACGGTTTTATCTGCGGCTTCTTGCAATACGCGTTCATTAAACGAAAGCCAGCTCAATTCCTTGTCGATATACAACTTGTCCGTACTCATTCATGTTACCTTTTAACTCAATTGACGTTTTTTACTGACTCACCCTCTGTGTGCTGATTGTGCGATTCTGCACAGCAATCAATTCGGGTATTGATGATTATGCAAACTATGCCTTTTATGTGACATTTTTATTTCAAGTAGGCAAGTTGAGTATAGTTGTTTTATTTTCAGTCGTTTATTGCGAGTTGTAATATACTTGTCACGAAAATTACATATTATACGCAGACAGGAAAAAGGGTAGAGAGAGCAATGGCACCAAGTGAATTTTCATTGAAGGAACGTGACAGAAAACGGTTGATAAAAGACCGTTTGGTTCGCCTTGCAGTGAGTTTTGGTGGCGTGAGTGTACTTGGCGCTTTAGTGCTGATTTTTGTCTATCTTGCGATGGTTGTTTTCCCTCTGTTTGGTAGCGCAAAAATTGAAAGGAACGTGGCGCAAGTGAGTATAACCACTTCCAATCCTCAATTTTTGGCCATAGATGAATACGGCGAGAATGCCTTTGTTGTTGACCTTGATGGCAGCATGAACTTTTGGCCCTTGGACGGCAAAACGGAACACGCATTGTGGTCGGATAGTCTCCCTATTCGCGTTGATCTTTTTAGCCAAGCTCCCCCGCTGGATGGATGGTTTGCCGCTAGCAATGTGGCGGGAGAGGTCTTTATTGCTCGCCCTAAATTCAGTTATCTGCATAGCGTGGAAGGTCGCCAGTTTTCTCCTTATCTTGAGCGCGTCAGTTTACCCTCTACCTTTCGGCTGACTCATAAAACGCAAACGTTACGCCAGTTTGCCTTCGCCGTTACTGATGAGGCACTTTTCTTTGCTTCTTATCTCGATAATGATGAGGTGATAGTACAAACCTTAACGAGTGATAACGTTGAGCCAATTCAGCGCTTTGTGTTTCAAGGCTCATTTCCTTCTTTGGACCAATTGCTTTTTACGCCAGATGGTAAAACGCTTTATCTTCGCTCAGGGTCCGAATTGGTTGTTGCCGTTAAGAGTCGTCAAGGTTATTTCGTGCGAGAAGTGGTTGATTTAAGCCAAGGTAATTCCGATCGAGCCGTGACACAAATCAACTTATTGTCCGGTGCTTATTCGCTACTGGTGACTCACCGTAACGGCTTAGTGTCACAATGGTTTGATGTGCTGCAAAATGAAGAACGTCAACTGACTCAGATTCGTAAGTTTAAATTAGCGCCGCAGGTGACGCTGTTACTGCCGGATACTTATCGCAAAGGTTTTTACAGTTTCTACCCTAATGGCACAATCCAAAGTCATTATACGACCAGTGAAAAACTGGTGTTGTTTGAGAGGATGTACAACAAAGCCCCTCAATTGGCCGCCATGTCCAATAATGAGCTTTATCTCGCTACGTTAAGCGAGCAGAAGATCAGCGTGGCAAAAGTGGATAATGATTATCCTGAAATATCACTCTCATCATTGTGGCAAAAAGTGTGGTACGAAAGTTATCCAGAGCCTCAATATGTGTGGCAATCGACGTCAGCGAACGATGAATTTGAGCCTAAGTTTAGCCTAGTACCGATAGCCTTTGGCACTCTTAAGGCCGCAGCATACGCAATGTTATTTGCAATACCGATTGCGGTGTTTGGCGCGATTTACACGGCTTATTTTATGTCACCGAGAATGCGCCGAGTGGTGAAGCCGTCGATTGAATTGATGGAAGCGTTACCAACCGTCATTATTGGTTTTTTAGCGGGGTTGTGGTTTGCACCATTAATTGAAAGCCATCTCGCGGCGGTCGGAGCGCTGCTGCTATTTTTACCCATTGTGATGTTACTCGTTGGGCTAGGTTGGCACCTGTTACCGAGAGCATGGGTGCGAAATTTTTCAAATGGGTGGCACGCATTGATACTAATCCCCGTATTAGTCGTTAGTGCAGTGGTTATCTTTTCGTATAGCAGCCAAATTGAAGTTTGGCTATTTGATGGCGATATTCAGATTTATCTCGCGCAAAACGGCATCGATTTTGATCAGCGTAATGCGCTGGTGGTTGGTTTTGCGATGGGCTTTGCCGTCATTCCAACCATTTTCACTATTGCGGAAGATGCGATCTTTTCCGTACCTAAACATCTTTCTGATGGGTCATTAGCATTAGGCGCAACACCTTGGCAGACATTAACCAAAGTCGTGTTGTTAACGGCAAGTCCTGGCATATTCTCGGCGATCATGATGGGGTTGGGGCGAGCCGTCGGAGAAACAATGATCGTTCTTATGGCGACGGGCAATACACCCATTTTAGATTGGAATATTTTAGAAGGGATGCGCACCTTATCGGCAACGATTGCGGTTGAGTTACCAGAGTCGGAAGTGGGGAACTCCCACTACCGGTTGCTTTTTTTAGCGGCACTATTGCTACTCATGTTCACCTTTTGTGTGAACTCGATTGCTGAATGGGTCAGACAAAGGTTGCGTGCCAAATATCGCGCTTTGTAATCAAGGTGCTTTGTAATCAATTGGGAAAAATCATCACAAATGTTTAAGTGGTTTCAATCAGGTTCACCTTGGATATGGTTAACAGGCGGTGCTGTCAGCATCAGCCTGATTTCGGTATTGGGCTTGCTCCTGTTTATTGGTTGGAAAGGATTAACCTATTTTTGGCCGACGCCACTTTATCAATGGCAAACTCAAGAGGGGCAAACACTGGTTGGTCAGCTCTACTCTGAGGAAAATGTGCCATTAACACACTTAAGAGCGTTAGATATTACATGGCCCAAAGCCATACTGGATGCTGGGCAAGTGAAGCGGCTCAGTATCAAAGTCGCTAACCGAGAGCGAAATCATGCGGACTTTGTTTCGATACTGGATGTTAAACTGTCGGATAAACAAATGCCTAGCGGGTGGGCGGTAATAGAACGTAAGAGTAACGGACAGTTTTATGGCAAGCCGATTGCTTATGTGCAAACCGATGGAAGCGAGAGTTCGGATGTTCAGACCATGCTCGCTGCAGGAATGCAGGATGTCGCGTTATTGAGAGAGCAAATTGACGATGTGATTGACCAGGAGATCCGAGTCATTGGCTTTGCCGCGGAAAAATTACGTTTAGAGAAGCGTCGTAAAGAACTCAATGGAAAGCTAGAACGAACCTATTTAGATCACTATTTTCATAAAAAGCAGGATTTGGATAGCCAATTAGCTATTGCCGAACAAAAGCTAGATGCGCTGCGCCAGCAAATGAATGGGCCGTCGTTGATTGTTGAAGAGATGAGTGGGCAACGAGTGGCGATTCCACTTAGCCAAATTCTCGATATTTGGTATCCCAATGATATGACTTTGGGGCAAAAATTGGTCCAGTGGGGAAAGCAGGTGTGGCTCTTCCTATCAGAAGATCCCCGAGAATCGAACTCTGAAGGCGGCGTATTTCCAGCCATCTTTGGTACAGTGCTGTTGGTGTTGTTGATGTCGATTATTGTCATGCCACTTGGTGTTGTAGCGGCTATTTATCTGCACGAATACGCAAAAGAGAATCTGTTTACTCGTATCATTCGAGTTGCAGTTATCAACCTTGCTGGTGTGCCATCGATTGTTTATGGGGTGTTTGGTCTTGGTTTTTTTGTTTACACCATAGGCTCATCGATTGATACGCTACTCTATAGCGAAAGGTTACCGGCTCCCACTTTTGGCACGCCTGGCTTACTGTGGTCGGCGCTCACATTAGCGGTGTTAACTCTACCCGTAGTGATTGTGACGACGGAAGAAGGGTTAACACGGATTCCCAGCGCAGTACGCCATGGCTCGTTAGCATTGGGCGCTACCCATTTTGAGACGATTTGGCGCATAGTATTGCCGATGGCAAGCCCTGCGATTATTACTGGGCTTATTCTCGCCATTGCGCGAGCCGCGGGTGAGGTTGCCCCTTTGATGCTGGTGGGTGTGGTCAAACTGGCGTCAAGTTTGCCTGTGGATGGCGAGTTTCCCTTTGTACACCTTGAGCGAAAATTCATGCACTTAGGTTTTCATATTTACGATGTTGGTTTCCAAACGACCAACATCGAAGCGGCTAGGCCACTGGTGTACGCCACTTCATTTTTATTGGTGACAGTGATTGTGGCACTGAATTTAACGGCCATCAGTATCCGCAATAACTTGCGTGAGAAATATCGAACGTTAGGGCAAGATTAATTATGTTTTCCATCAATCAAACTTTGGGTTATCACGCCCCGTTAGATGTTAATAATCTGAGCGATCAACAAACGGCGATTGCGATTGAAGATCTGAATCTGTTCTATAAACAGACTTGTGCGCTGAGCCATATCTCAATGCGTATTCCCAAAGGGCAAGTGACGGCGTTTATCGGCCCTTCAGGTTGTGGTAAGTCAACCTTACTGCGCTGTATTAACCGGATGAACGATCTGGTCGAAGGGTGTCGAGTTGAAGGTGAAGTCAAACTGCATGGTAGAAACGTCTATCACCCAGATGTAGATGTTGCCACGTTGCGCCGCCGAGTGGGGATGGTATTCCAACGACCCAACCCATTTCCGAAATCCATTTATGAAAACGTGGTGTATGGACTTCGTCTACAAGGAATTAAAAATAGCCGTACTTTAGATGACTCCGTTGAGCGAGCTTTAAGAGCCGCTGCGTTATGGGATGAAGTGAAGCATCGCCTACATGAAAATGCATTTGGCCTTTCGGGTGGGCAGCAGCAACGCTTAGTGATCGCCAGAGCGATTGCTATTGAGCCAGAGGTGCTGTTGCTTGATGAGCCAACGTCTGCGTTAGACCCTATTTCTACTTTGACCATCGAAGAGTTGATTAACGATCTCAAAACCAAATACACAGTGGTGATTGTGACGCATAACATGCAACAAGCGGCAAGAGTGAGCGACCATACGGCTTTTATCCATATGGGAAAATTGATTGAGTATGCGGATACTGACTCTATTTTCACCTCCCCATTGAAAAAACAAACGGAAGACTATATTACTGGTCGATATGGTTAATACTTTCGTCAATAGCGATATTCAAAAGGAACGATGATGCATCTAGGTCGCCACATTTCAGGACAGTTCAATGTTGAACTTGAATCTATTCGCACTCATGTATTGACGATGGGCGGGCTGGTGGAGCAACAACTCTCTTTTGCGATGCAAGCATTGCATAAAGATGATGCCGATCTGGCCAGAAAAGTCGTTCGGGATGATCACAAAGTGAATGCGATGGAAGTCTCTATTGATGAGGCTTGCACGCGTATTATCGCTAAGCGACAACCGACAGCCAAGGATCTGCGCTTGATCATGGCGATCATCAAAACCATTACCGACCTTGAGCGAATTGGTGATGTTGCCACCAAAATTGCCTACGTCACTATCGAAAGCCCTTCACCTAAAGAGAGCAAATTTCGAGTTTCTCTTGAACCTTTATGCCGGCAAGCCATTGCAATGTTGCACCAAGTGTTAGACGCTTTTGCGCGGATGGATCTTGAATCGGCTGCTGAAGTGTACCGCTTGGATGATAAGCTGGATGCCGAATATGAAGCCGTGATCCGCCAACTGATGACCTATATGATGGAAGACCCTAAAAATATCCCACATATATTACAAGTCATGTGGTCTGCACGAGCCATCGAACGCGTGGGCGATCGCTGCCAGAATATCTGCGAATACATCATCTATTTTGTCAAAGGTAAGGATGTGCGCCACTTAGGTAAACAATCGATTGATGACATCCTCAAATAGCCTTTTGGGTAAAGTAAGGTGAAGGAAAGTTATTCACCTTACATCAAGACATAACGGTCGCCGAAGTTAAGAAAGCTGGCGCAATACCTCTTGGATTTTAGCCGGATCGGTAATTGGGATGAGGGTGTCATCGACAGACTCTTGGCCCATTTTCACCGCATTGGCGATCATATCCATGCTACTTGCACGCGTGGTTTTGCCGGACAAATGCACTTCAGTGATGCCCGTTTCACGGATAATGTCAGTCACGTTTGATGCGTTTAAGCCAGCCCCAGCCATAATAGAGAATCGACCATTCGCCAGTTTCACCATGTGTGCAATTACGGCTCGTCCTGCATAGGCATCTGGCGCTAACCCTGAAGTAAGTACACGCTCACACCCTAATTTTGCAATGTCTTCAATCGCTTGTTCATAGCTGTGGCATTGATCAATCGCACGGTGGAAAGTGGTACCCAACCCTTGCGCGGCTTGCATCATCAGTAAGCTTGCTTCAAGGTTGATGGTGCGATTCGGATTCAAAATACCAAAGACGATGCCGTCTAGTTCCGCCTGTTTTGCCATCTCGATATCGATCAACATCGAATCGAGATCATCCTGATCATAAAGAAAGTCGCCTTGACGCGGACGAATCATCGCGTAAACAGGAACGCTCGATATTTGCGCGGCCTTTTTCATTAAACCAAAGCTGGGCGTCAGTCCACCTAATGCGAGCGACGAACACAATTCAATGCGAGTAGCCCCGCCTTTAATGGCGTTGTGTAGCGATTCAATATTATCAATACACACTTCAACTTGAATATTCATAGCAAAATCCTGCTGGAAAAATTTGGTTAATGTTAGCAAGTTAGAGTAGTGACGTCTGTGTGATTGAGGTGAGAAATAGGGGTAAAGTTTACCAACCAATGCTGCCTCATTTTCACTAAATGAACGACAACGAAAAAGCCCAAAGCGTTAGCTTTGGGCTTGGATAAGGACTTTACTTCTTAACTGATTGGCGATGCGTTTTACGCTTTATTATATGTCCAACCATTGACCCGAGTTGAGCGCGGGCTAAGGAGAATTATTTCTTGCCTAGGTCGTCTGAGTGCTCAGCTAGGAATGCTGCAACACCTTTTGGAGATGCATCCATACCGGCTTTGCCTTCTTCCCACTGTGCTGGGCACACTTCACCATTCTTTTGGTGGAAGTTAAGCGCATCAACCATACGTAGCATTTCGTCGATGTTACGGCCTAGTGGTAGGTCGTTCACAACTTGGTGACGTACAAGACCATCTTCGTCGATGAGGAAAGAACCACGGAAAGCAACGCCTGCTTCTGGGTGCTCAACATCGTACGCTTTACAGATTTCGTGCTTCACGTCAGCGATTAGCGGGTATTTTACTTGGCCAATGCCACCGTTTTCGATAGCGGTATTACGCCATGCGTTGTGAGAGAATTGAGAATCGATAGATACACCGATTACTTCAACGCCTTTCGCTTGGAAATCTTCGAAGCGTTTGTCAAAAGCGATAAGCTCTGATGGGCAAACGAAAGTGAAGTCTAGTGGGTAGAAGAAAACAACCGCTTTCTTACCTTTAGTAAATTCTGCGAAGTTGAAGCTATCAACGATTTCACCGTTACCAAGAACAGCTGCTGCAGTAAAATCAGGGGCTTTACGACCAACTAGTACCATTTTTTTGCTCCTAAGAATAAGGTTTAGTTCCAAACCAGTGATGAGCACTGGTCCAGTCCGTTTTTGAACGAGACAAACTATAGTACAGATTGTAGGATAGTAAAAAGCGAAATAAATAGATTAGTCTCATCGAAAAAAGCGATGAGCTCTAATGACGGAATCAGAAACGGTACTCAAACAAGATAGTAGTAGAACGATGAATAAATGGCCCAGTTTGAAGCAGTTGCACTATTTAGTAACACTCTACGAAACACGGCACTTTAGTGATGCCGCTGAACGTTGTTTTGTTAGTCAATCTACCCTAAGTAAAGGGATCCAAAATTTAGAGGAATTAATAGGCTGCCCGCTTTATGAAAAGGATAAGAAAGCTCCGTTAGTGTTTACTCAAGCGGGAGAGCTGGTTGTTAGCCAAGGAAGAGAGTTACTTGCCAAAGGACAAGATTTAGTGGAACTCGGCAAGGTTTGCCAAGGCGATGAGATGCAAGGTCAGCTTAAGCTGGGTTGTATTCCAACCATTGCTCCATTTTTACTGTGTGATTTAGTGCAAGAAGTGAATGTCCGCTTTCCGAAGTTGAACTTATTATTACGAGAAGATACGACGACGAACCTTTTGGCTGCACTGCGTCATGGAGAGCTTGATGTGTTGATTTTGGCTTTGCCTGTCGATATCGGCAAAATGGAGAGCCGAGTCGTGGGGATTGATCCATTCAAAATGGTGATCAGCCGTCATCAAATGGATAGCATCCGTGTGCCAATCAAGTATGCTGACCTGCCTGATGAATCGGTGTTTTTGCTCGAAAATGTGCATTGTTTAACGGATCATGCTGTGTCGGCTTGCAAGTTGACCGCCAAAGAGAAAATTAATCCATTTACCGCAACCAGTTTACATACCTTAGTGCAGATGGTCGCCAATGGTTTAGGGACGACTTTCATTCCACAAATGGCAATCAATCATGGCTTAGTTGAAAACCAAAATTTAGTGGTCATCGAGCCTCCTGGCCAGCAAGCCTATCGAGAGATTGGTTTAGTCTGGCGGCCAAGTTCATCGAGAACTCACACTTTTAAGCAGTTAGCGGATGTGGTTTCTGGTTTACTTTAGCGATTAGTCTTACTCTTTCCTTTGCCTAAAAAATCAAAAAGTCACTTTTAATGTGGCTTTTTTCAGTTTTCTATTCTGTTAGTGTTTTTAAACTTGTAAAATTTTACAAACAATTCTTGATGAAGTTTTCATAAAATCAAAAATCTTTACAGCCACAATTTTACACATCCTATTTTCTCTTGCGTTTAAAAAGAAGCCATCTGTCTCGCTCGGTTAGTCGTAAATTCAAGCCTTACTGCGTCTCACATC
>NZ_CAWNIB010000296.1:0-15719 GCF_963874405.1 Vibrio sp. V08_P9A1T1 | reverse complement strand
ACAACAAAGAATACGCAATACAATCGATTATAAAAGCATATGTCCTTGTTACTAATGAAAATACTTTTGATATCATATTTCTCATAACCTATCGCCTCTTTAGTGCGGTAACTGTTACAACAAATAATATATAAATAAGCCAGAGCACAGTTGAGGGGATAGTTGAATCATCATTGTCGATGAAAATCTCTTCACCATCATGCTTCATGCGAATAATATTTCCGCCAGAATTCATTGCTGTTTCGAATGTATTAAATGTTCCCCATACAAAGAGCTTGACGCTTTCGGTGTCTCCAATATCTCTAATGCACTTTGATACAAAGCCTTCCAAATCTGAATCGCACAGTTCCAATGGCTCTTTTTTATCCAAAGAAGTTGATTTTGCAGTGATATAGGACACGTAGTTGGGGTTAAGATATATTTGTAACAGACCTTTATCCCGACCAGTGAACTCAATTGAGTTCACTGATAGTGTGTCAACAGCAGACTTGGTTGCCACTGGCATCTTCAACGGACTCGTAAAGTTATGCCACCTAATTTGGGGGTCATCTGATGTTTGTATAAATAACATTGGGATAATAAGCGATAGTACAAATAATATGATATCGCGCTTTTTAGCTACTTTTTCTAGGAGTTGTTTCATTGCTACCTCATTCATAAAGTCAATGACTTTGCAGTATTGCATTCAGATAATCAACTACTTGTTAGTGAACTGGTTTCTACAACTTTAGTACTTTCACCCCGTATTACATCTCGGGGATTAACAGCCAACAACATGAGAAGAATGGATAACTTTTAATAGGGCAAAAGCCCATGAACAGGATGTGAATGAGTAAAGGTCTACCAAATAATGGGGCAAAATCTATTTTCGAAAAGTCGGATGTTAGCAATCAATGAATTACTTTGAGTATGACAAATTCTCTTAGCCCAATACCCAATGTTGATGGTGTAGATCAGGATAGGTATTACTACAATGAAGCAAACTGGGTTAAGTAGGGAAAAGCGGCTATCAAATTACAGCCGCTATTGAATGGGAGATCTATTCTTCCACTACGAATATTTGAGATATCATATCTGCGGCATCGGAGTAAGCTATTGGTAATTCTTGTCCACCACGGTTGGCTTCAAGTAATTCTTGCTCATCCTGAGATTTGAACATTTCCACAACAGTCATCAAGTCATCGTAGATACGTCCTAGTACTTGTTGTGTACCATCTTCCTCGTCGTCATATAGAGCGAGTAAGCGACAGATATCGAAAGGATGTTTATGAACATCACCTTCTTTGATTTTTCCTTGGGCAAATAACTCTTTGTTTCCGATCCAAGCTTTCGCTTTGAGTACCATGAGACACATATGATGAACAGTATTAACTGTATCAATGGATATGACCGATTCTCTCAAATACGAGTAGTAGTCATCATCCACAAGAATCGCTGAAAAGTTTGAGATCCCTTCAGCAGTTTCGATTGGTGTACGGTGCTCTTTCTCAAACAAATCGACATCATCAGGCTTTCGAGAGAAGAGTTCGATTTGTTTAGGGTAGGTGTCCAATGTTTCAGAGTCGTCTGAAATTACGAATCGATATACATTTCCAGATGTACCGCTTTGGTGGAACTTTTTACCTTGGTAGTTCCCCTCATCCAAGTAAGCCCATAGATCTTTAGCAAAGTCTTCAGTGAACTCTTCAATAACAAGAACAATATCTAGATCCTGTGTTTGACGAAACTGTTGACCTTTGCTTTCAAACACGAGTCCACAAGCGTTACCACCAATTAGAATGTACTTATCTTGGTGTGCATTTAGGGTTTCACTAAAGTGTTTTAACTTAGCTTCCATTATTTTAATGCTCCTTACTCAAAATCTTGTTGATCTAGCTGAACTAACCTCTCGAAGATTATTTCGTCGAGTTCTTCAAAGCTAGTTCTAATTCGTGGTTCTCTGTCTTTATAGCCACTTAGAGAAAGCACTAAGGGGGAGATTACGTCACAATCTCTAATTGTTTTCGTCAGTGGAACGTAAGGGAAGACTTGTAGTTCTATCTCTTCTTGAAATTCTTCCCAACTTGGTCTTCGCTCTTTTATAAAGTACTTGGAAACCTTGTTGATTGTGTTTGAAGTTATCGCAAAGTCTTTACGAGCATCATTATCCATTACAACAGCGTAGCAAGGGACTTGGGGGGGACTTAGCAATGTATATCTAGATAGAGCTGACTCTCCAGCCAGCACGGTTGGCCCTTCAATGACGCTTTTTGGTACTTGATATACGTCAGAAGCTAGTTTGGCTAAAAGGTACTCTCTTGCTTCCCAGATTTTTTTCCTACTATGTAAGAACTTCATCTGATAAGAGCGACCGATTTTTTCTGCTTTAATGAGCCCTACATCTTGTAGTTCCTTAATACTTCTAGATATGGATGCTTTTGACACATCCAATTGAATGTCTGAAGTAGTAAATGTGCGCGGTATAAAGCCATCAAGAAATCTAGCAACTATGTTCGTAGGTAAGATCCCCAGTCTCTCTGAAGGGAATAGTTTGATGTTCTCTTTTGGTGGTTTGTCCTGGTGAAGCATTAATTCAGGTATGTAAGAGCGTTCAAAAGGAACTATATGAGCAATTCTTTTCTCAGTTAATTGGAGAATTGTTGAGCGCTTCAACTCATCTATGACAAACAGTATTGGGTAGTCATTAAGCCTGCTTAACAGTTTGTCAAACATGTAACGATTGCTTTGAGCAAAGATGATGTCGTCATAGGTGTATACGACATAGAAGCTTAACCCTCCCAATTTTCCAAGTATTACTTTTAGCTTGTTTTTGAACTGCATAGGAACTGATGGCGTCTCTTTAGATAGCCCAAAGAGGCCTACTTGGAAGTACTCTTCTAAGTAGTCGGCGCAACTTAATTCTAGATTTTTCATCTCACAACCCTTGGCACATACAGTTAAACTATAGTAACGCATATGCGTTACTAAGTTCTTGTTTTTTTATTTTTTATTTTTTTGCTAAAAAAAATCAGTAGATTAAAGGTTACACAATAATGTGTTTACTTACTTTAACTGTTAGTTTTAAAGCAAGTAAACCTATTGATGCGTAACTATAGCATCATTATTAGTAACGCATATGCGTTACTTTTTAAATGAACTTAGGATGATTTAACTTAAGATATTGATATGAAAACATTTTAAAGATTACGCATTAATACACTTACTGGTAAAATCCTTGCACTTTTTTGATGTTAAACGTGACTATGCGCAACTATTTGTATGAATTTTGTTCTTTGTCATGTCTCCTATAGGGAGTCATTGTCGCAATCCTGATGGTTCTAATGAGGTTAATACGCTTGTGATAATTTTCTTATACTAGTAAACGCATAACTAAAATCATTTTCAATAAAACCTATAAAGCATTGAATATAAAGTATGTTTCATTACGTCGAACGCCGTTAAACTTCTCTTTAGTTTGCTGTTACATGACCTCAGGTCATTCGGAGCTTGGAGGCATTTTGAACAATAAATATCATCTGTTTATAAGGCTTTCCAAGCCTGTTGCTAACAAAGGTAAAGAGCCTTCAGCACCTGTCCCTATCAGATAAATCTCTCACTGTTGCACAATGTGCGAAAAGTAGAATGTAACCATTCAACCTACTATTGAAGAACAGCAATGTCGGGCCTCCCGTAAAACGAAACCTACAATACTTTCGAATAACGTCAATTATGCCAAACTGCCATGAACAGAATTTGGATGAGTAATTACACTAACAAGGTTTGGGGCAACAGTGTTTTAGTAAGCCATACCAATCATAATAAATGGCACACTCTCAACGAGCACGAAACTGATTCCCTCCCCTTCAAGGGGAGGGTTAGGGTGGGGTGTTTCTTGGTTGCTGGCAGTACCCCCTCCTAACCTCCCCCTAAAAGGGGGAGGAGCAGAACGGTATACAGACCGAAGGCATGCTTTACATAAGTTGGCACTCAAAAATAGTGTGAAATAGTCAAATAGCGGGCGCGGATGTGCTCTATCAGCAAGCGGACTTTATTCGGGGGTTGGCGAGTAAACGGATACACGGCATATATACCCAATTTTTTGCCCACTTGTTCCGGGAAAATATCCACTAGTTGGCCGTTACGAAAATCATGATAAACCAAACAGCGCGGTACATAAGCAATGCCGTGGCCGCCTAAAGCCGCTTTTCTCAGTGCCGTGGCGTTATCCGTAGAGAAGCAGCCCGACACTGTGACAATGTAGTTTCCTTTGCGGCCTTTAAATTCCCACTCGCTCGCGCCTGTGGTTTGGTAGGCATATTGAAAACAGTTGTGGTTGACTAAATCTTCCGGTTTTAACGGTTTTCCATTTTTCGCAATATAAGAGGGAGAAGCGCACACAACCCACTGTGAGTCTAAAATATGCCGCGCAATTAGGCTTGAATCTTCCAAGTAACCAGTGCGGATCACTAGGTCAAAACCTCCTTCCACTAAATCAACAAAACGGTTATCAAGCGACATGTCCACCGTTAAGCCAGGGTGTAAATTGCAAAATTCCGCAACCGCGTCGGCCAATATTAGATCGCCTGATATGGTGGGTACCGACATTTTGATGTGGCCGCTGATATTTTCACCAAATCCAGCCACCGCATCGACGGCTTCTTGAGTGGCAAGCTTCACATTTTTCGCACCCTGTAACAGTGCCTTGCCTGCTTCAGTCAGAGTTAATTTACGCGTAGTTCGATATAATAGCTGCACGCCTAACTCTTCTTCTAAACGCGCCATTCTTTTACTAACTACTGAATTTGTAAGGCTATTCTGTTCTGCTACTTTACTAAAACTTCCCAGTTCCATCACTTGTGAAAACAATATTAGGTCGTCTGCTCGCATCTTATTATGTCAATTTTGGAATTAATTATTTTCATTATTTCCCTATATCCATAAAAAATAAAGGAGTAAATTCACCCCGAATTAACAAAAACATCACAAATATAATAATTTAGCTACCCGACGTGGCCGAAAGGTCTGTAGCCCCTACAGGATGTCTGCTCCACAACTATCCTACTATTTAGAGCTAGTACGAAGAGCACACTTTACGAGGAAGTATCCAATGAACGAAACCTTACTGGCACTAGTGGCCTTCTCCCCCATTGTGGTGGCAGCGATTCTTTTAGTCGGGCTCAACTGGCCTGCGAAAAAGGCGATGCCCGTGGCCTTTGCATTAACTGTGGCCATCGCCCTCACATTTTGGGATATGTCGGCAAACCGCGTGCTCGCTTCTGTTTTGCAAGGGTTCGGTATCACGATTTCCGTGCTCTGGATTGTGTTTGGCGCAATCTTCCTACTCAACACCTTAAAACACACTGGTGCTATCACCACCATTCGTAACGGTTTTACTGATGTTTCGGCTGATCGCCGTGTGCAAGCCATTATCATTGCGTGGTGTTTTGGCTCTTTTATTGAAGGCGCTTCTGGTTTTGGTACACCGGCGGCTATCGCGGCTCCGTTGCTGGTTGCGATTGGCTTTCCGGCGTTGGCTGCCGTATTGATGGGGATGATGATCCAATCCACTCCTGTCTCTTTCGGCGCAGTGGGAACGCCCATTATTGTTGGGGTAAACAAGGGGTTAGATACGCACAACATCACCGAAACGCTGATCAGCAACGGTTCAAGTTGGGATGTGTATTTACAGCAAATCACCGCCAGTGTCGCCATCACCCATGCGATAGTCGGTACATTGATGCCAGTATTAATGGCGATGATGTTGACGCGCTTTTTCGGTAAAAACAAAAGCTGGACCGAAGGGTTAGATATTTTGCCTTTTGCGATTTTCTCTGGCTTGGCTTTTACTGTGCCTTACGCGCTAACGGGCGTCTTTCTTGGCCCAGAATTTCCCTCATTAATCGGTGGCTTGATCAGCTTGGCACTGGTTGTCACGGCCGCGAAAAAAGGCTTTTTAGTACCAAAATCACAATGGGATTTTCCAGAAGAGAAATCGTGGCCCGCAGAGTGGTTAGGCTCATTAAAAATTGATATTGAGGAGATCAAAGCTAAACCGATGGGCCTTGCATTGGCTTGGACTCCCTATGTTCTGCTCGCGGTTATCCTTGTGGCAAGCCGTGTGAGCAGCGAATTTAAGTCACTGCTGGCTGGAGTGAGCCTATCCTTTAACAACATTCTGGCTGAAACAGGCATCAGCACGGCCATTCAACCGCTTTATCTTCCCGGTGGCATCTTGGTTTTTGTCGCGTTACTGGCAGTAATATTGCAGTCACGCAGTGCGACACCGCTCATCAAAGCATTCGGTGAATCAAGCAAAACGCTGATCGGAGCGGGCTTTGTGTTGGTATTCACTATCCCTATGGTGCGTATTTTTATTAACTCTGGCGTCAATGGCGCAGAGCTTGCGAGCATGCCTGTCACTACCGCCAATTTTGCCGCGGGTTTAGTCGGTGATGCCTTCCCTGCATTAAGTGCCACCGTTGGCGCACTTGGGGCGTTCATCGCAGGCTCAAATACGGTGTCGAACATGATGTTCAGTCAATTCCAGTTTGAAGTGGCGCAAACACTTTCTATTTCCAGTGTGATGATCATTGCGCTACAAGCTGTTGGCGCAGCGGCGGGCAATATGATTGCGATTCACAACGTCGTCGCGGCATCAGCAACGGTCGGTTTATTGGGCCGTGAAGGAGCCACGCTGCGCAAAACCATTATCCCAACTTTCTACTACCTTGTGATGACTGGCCTTATCGGTTTAGTGGTGATTTACGGCTTTAATATGACCGACGTACTAATGACCCAGCAACCCTAAGTTTGGTGATGTGATTTGGTATCAACTTGGTTTTTATAACCATTAATCTTGTGTAATAAATGCAGAGCTCGCTAGGCGGCGGCTCTGTACAAATTAGGATTCAATCTATGATTATTTCAGCCTCCACCGACTATCGCGCTGCCGCGAAAGCGAAATTGCCTCCTTTTCTGTTTCATTATATTGATGGTGGCTCATACGGTGAGCACACGCTCACACGCAATACCGCGGATTTAGCTGACATCGCACTGCGCCAACGCGTGCTTAATGACATGTCAGAGCTCAGTTTAGAAACACAACTGTTTGGCGAACAGCTTGCAATGCCGATTGCCCTTGCCCCTGTTGGTTTAACTGGTATGTACGCTCGGCGCGGCGAAGTGCAAGCGGCGCGCGCGGCTGAAAATAAAGGCATTCCTTTTACACTGTCCACCGTATCGGTTTGCCCGATCGAAGAAGTATCATCGGCGCTGGCTCGGCCGATTTGGTTTCAACTCTACGTGCTCAAAGATCGCGGTTTTATGAAAAATGTGTTGGAGCGCGCCAAAGCCGCGGGGGTAAAAAACCTCGTGTTTACCGTGGATATGCCCGTTCCCGGCGCGCGTTACCGCGACATGCATTCTGGCATGAGCGGCCCTAATGCGGCGATGCGCCGAGTGTTTCAAGCGATGAAACACCCAAGCTGGGCGTGGGATGTTGGCTTGCTCGGTAAACCACACGATTTAGGCAATATTTCTGCCTACCGTGGCACGCCGACTAAGTTGGAAGACTACATTGGTTGGCTTGGTGAGAATTTTGATCCTTCCATTTCATGGAAAGATTTAGAGTGGATCCGCGACTTTTGGGACGGCCCGATGATCATTAAAGGCATTCTAGATACAGAAGATGCCAAAGACGCGGTGCGCTTTGGCGCTGATGGCATTATCGTATCCAACCACGGTGGTCGCCAGCTTGATGGAGTGTTGTCAACCGCCAAAGCTTTACCTGCGATTGCTGATGCGGTGAAGGGCGACCTGAAAATTCTGGTCGATTCAGGGATTCGCACTGGGCTTGATGTGGTACGCATGCTGGCGCTGGGCGCGGACTGCACGCTGCTGGGTCGCTCGTTTGTTTATGCATTGGCGGCGCAAGGTCAAAGCGGCGTTGAGAACTTGCTCGATTTGTATGAAAAAGAGATGCGCGTTGCCATGACCTTAACCGGAGCGAAAACCATTGCCGATTTGTCACGAGACTCGTTAGTCAAACTTTAATCTCATGATGACAAACCAACGGTAGCCGCACGTTAACCTATCCACAACCTCAATTTAAAATGGGAAACAATGATGGCCAGCACTCTTTCAGACGCCACCTATCGTCAACTGGAAACGCAACTCGCTACGCGCATCGACCCTGAGCGCATCATCACGCAGCAGGCAAAACGCCTTGCTTATGGCACTGATGCCAGTTTCTATCGCTTGGTGCCGAAAATTGTGCTGCGCTTACAAAGCCTTGATGAGGTCATTTTTGCCATTAAAAGCTGCCGCGAGCTTGGCGTTCACTGCACGTTTCGCGCCGCTGGCACCAGTTTATCTGGTCAGGCAGTTTCTGATTCGGTTTTGATCGCCTTAACCGATGACTGGCGCGGCCATCGCATTCACGATGAGGGCAAAAAAATCACCCTACAACCAGGGGTCATCGGAGCTGATGCCAACAAATACCTTGCCCCTTTTCAACGCAAAATCGGCCCAGATCCAGCCTCAATCAACACCTGCAAAATTGGTGGAATCGCCGCCAATAACGCCAGTGGTATGTGCTGCGGCACTGCGCAAAACTCTTACCGCACTGTCGATAGTATGAAGATCGTCTTCGCAGACGGTTCCGTGCTCGACACCGCAAACCCAGAAAGCATCGCTGCATTCAAAATCGCTAAACCCGAATTGATTGAAGGTATTGCTCAACTTCATGCACAAACGGCGCAAAATCACACACTATCAAAGCTTATTCACCACAAATATCGCCTAAAAAACACCACTGGCTATGCCCTAAATGCTCTCGTTGATTACTCTGATCCGATTGAAATTATTGAACATTTGATGATTGGGTCGGAAGGCACACTCGGTTTTATTGCCGACATCACCTACAACACCGTCATTGAGCACGCGCACAAAGCCTCGGCGCTGCTTGTCTTTGCTGATATTGAGCAGGCTAGCCAAGCGGTTACGACCCTGTCCAAAACCCCAGTTGCGGCAGTCGAAATGATGGATGGACGCGCGATGCGCTCTGTCGCTGACAGAGCTGGCATGCCCGCGTTTATTGCGCAATTGGATCTAGAAGCCGCGGCGCTGCTAATTGAGTCTCACGCCAGCGATCACGCAACACTTCACTCACAATGCAGCGCCGTGATGGTAGCACTAAGCGACTATCAGATCATCGAATCCGTACCATTCACCTCTGATACCAAAACGGTGGCAACCTTATGGGGCATTCGCAAAGGGATGTTCCCTGCCGTCGGCGCGGTGCGCGAAGTAGGGACAACCGTCATCATTGAAGATGTGGCGTTTCCGGTAGAAAGCCTTGCCAATGGTGTGCGCGATTTGCAGGCTTTGTTTGATCACTACCACTATCACGAAGCCATCATCTTCGGCCACGCTCTGGAAGGCAACTTGCATTTTGTCTTTACACAAGGCTTTGATAGCCAAAGCGAGATCGACCGCTACGGCGCATTTATGGATGAAGTGGCCGAGCTGGTGGCAGTGAAATATCAAGGCTCACTCAAAGCCGAGCACGGCACGGGCCGCAACATGGCACCGTACGTGGAATTGGAATGGGGCAAAGACGGTTACACCTTAATGCAACAAATCAAAACCCTGTTTGACCCACAAGGCTTGCTCAACCCCGGCGTTATAATCAACGATGATCCGCGTTCTCACCTAGCTAACCTAAAGCCGATGCCAGCGGCCGATGCCTTAGTCGATCGCTGCATCGAATGCGGGTTTTGCGAACCTGTTTGTCCATCTCGCACACTATCGCTCTCGCCCCGTCAACGAATCGTCTTGTACCGCGAGCTACAACGTCGACGCGCGCAAGGTGAAACGGTAGAAGCTTCTGAGCTTGAAAAAGTCTTTGAATACCAAGGATTAGACACCTGCGCCGCAACTGGCTTATGCGCTGAGCGCTGCCCTGTTGGCATCAACACTGGCGATTTAGTGAAAAAGCTGCGCACCGCGAAATACCAAAAATTCATCCCCATTGCTACATGGACAGCGGATCACTTTGCCGCCACCACAGCCGTGGCTAAAATCGGCCTCAGTGCCAACCAATTGGCGAGCAAATGGCTGGGCGACAAGTTAGTCGGCGGCGCAACCAACGGCTTGCGTAAACTCAGCAAAGGCAAAACGCCTATTTGGTATCCACAACTGCCGCAAGCCAATCATCAGAACTTAACCATTGCAGTAGAAAACCTGCCGCGCCGTGAGAAAAAAGTGGTCTATCTACCCTCTTGTGCGAGCCGAAATATGGGCCAACAAAACAGCGCGGGCGATCAGCGGCCATTAACCGAAGTGACCTTATCGCTGCTTAACAAAGCAGGATATGAGGTGATCCTACCTAACGAGCTCAACAGCCAATGTTGTGGTATGCCCTATGACAGCAAGGGAATGAATGAGCTTGCGCAGTCAAAAGCGCAGCAGTTAGAAGCCTCGTTATGGCAAGCTAGCCAACAAGGGCAATATCCGGTATTGATGGATACCAGCCCGTGTGCAAAACGCAGTATTGAACAATTTACCAAACCACTGGAGATCTTAGAACCCGTCGGTTTTGTCAATAAGTATCTGCTGGATTCTTTAGCGATCAAGGCCAAAGAAGAAACTGTGATGCTGCATATCACCTGCAGTGCGCGCAAAATGGGGTTGGAAGCCGACATGCTCAAATTGACCCAAACCTGCGTCAGCACAGTGATTGTGCCAGAGCATATTCAATGCTGCGGCTGGGCGGGCGATAAAGGCTTTACCACGCCAGAACTGAATGCGGCGGCCGTTCATCCGCTCAAAGAGCAAGTCCCTGCTCACTGCGAACGCGGATTCAGTAATAGCCGTACCTGTGAAATTGGCCTATCACACCACAGCGGCATTCCATATCAATCCATTTTGTATTTGGTTGATGAAGTGTCTAAACCGCTTTGATCTACTCTCAATCTTAAAATAGCTCATTGGATAAAATGGGCTGTTTTTTTGTCTCTTTATCTGGCGTACCTTTACCTCGCATACCAAGAGTTTGTAAATACGCTTTGGGGCTTAAACCAAACTGACTGCGAAAGCGTTGATTAAATCGTTGTTCCGATTGGTAGCCGCAACACTGCGCCAATATCGCTATATTTCGTTGGCCACTTTGCATTAAGTTCAGCGCGTGATTCACACGCACTTCAGCCAAAACCTCACGGTAACGGGTGCCATGTTGCTTTAAGCGTCGAATTAAGGTCGCGCGGCTCATGGCAAAGTGCGTTGCTACCCGCTCAAGTGGATGTTCTTCTTCTGGTGACTGGGCGAGGTAGTTTCTCAGCTTCTGCTCAAAGGGTAGAGAATTACTCTCAAAGAGCCAATGCAGCGCACCTTGCTCAGCCAATTGTTGATATAACACCATCAGTAGGTAAGCTTGGGTTTCTTGGCTGATTAACGAAAGATCGAACGAGGCGAGCGCATTGAGCGAACTTTTCAGTGAAGAGTTGGTTGAAATCACAGGCCACATAACTGGGCGATCATGACTTGCGCTTAACGCAAGCATCGCCTCGGTCGGGCGGTAGGTGAAACTGAACAGCCTTGAAGAGAAGTAACCGTGTTCTGGTAAATTTTCGAAACTGAGCGAAGCTGAGGCCTCACACAATAATAACGAAGTGCTCGATAGATTGATGGCGTCGTCCTTATGAAACAGTTTTTTACTGCCAGATTGGATCTGAATCAAGCTTGGAGAGTGAATCCTCACATTTCTCAGCCTTTGTTGCTGAGCGGCTCGAAAAGTGGTGACTTGGTATTGGTGATTCATCACTCCCCCATGAATTAGCGTGTATAAGTTGCGGTCAGCGTCGCTTTTTCTAACGCCAAACTATTGAGGGTAAAACCAACCACCGCAGGTGATACATCGGCCGCCAAATTGAGTTTTTCCGTCGGGAGAGCCCATACCGTAAACTGGTAACGGTGCATTCCGTGCCCTTCTGGCGGACAAGCACCACCAAAACCAACACTGCCATAATCGATACGTGTTTCTATTGCACCGAGCTTTTTGACTTCAACCCCACGTGCTAGCTCACTCACTGTCGCTGGAATATCCAGCGCAATCCAATGCCAAAAGCCACTTCCTGTCGGAGCATCTGGATCAAAAACCGTAATAGCAAAGCTTTTGGTTCCTTGAGGTGCATCAGTCCAAATTAAGTGCGGCGAAAGATTCTCCCCAGCACAACCCCAACCTGAAAATTCAAAGGTTTTTGCCATCGGGTGGCCTTCTTGGATATCACGGCTGCTGAGTTGCAGAGCGTTTGCCATCCCTGTAAATAATAAGCTGGTGGTTAACGTCGTGGTGACGATGGCCGAGCTAAAAATCGTCGAGTTCATTGTTTTCTCCTATGAATAAGTTCATGAACAAGTTTAGCAGCATCACCCATGCAACATTCGACAAAAAGTATCATTTATCTTCTTTAAGAATCAGCCAATGATACTTTGTGTTGCAGCCACTCTTCTCTTATTAATACGTCTACTTGGCTTAATAGCGGAAATTGTATTGAGTTCGACTCAAGCCACAGCTTCAACGGAAAAAGAACCACTACCCACTATCGCGGATAACGTTATTGTAGAGTGGAAAGTAGAGGTAGGAAGGGAGAACGAGAGCCCTCCTCCGTTGAGAAGGAGAGCCGGAAGGAATTACCACATCAAATCATCAGGGACTACGAAATCCGCGTACGGATCATCTTCAGCAGGTAGAGATTCATCGGCGGTTTTATTTTCGATAATGCTCTCTTCATCACGCATGAAGATTTTATCTGCTACCACACCCGGGATGACAGCATAGCCATCTTCATAACGCGCGATAGCCAGGATTCCTTTACTCAGTTGATCACGAACCAGTGAATCGACATAAAGTGACTTCACCAACTTACCATCAACAAAGTTGTATTTGATTTCACCGTGTTTTAGATCCAGCTTATTCATCTCAATCAGTTGTTTTACTTGAGCGCGAATTTCTTTGCTCAACAACTGCTCTTTTTGCTGTTTATTTAGTGCCTTGTCGCGCTCTTGTTGCTCGACTTTATTCGCTTCTACTGCCGCTTTCACTTCACGTGCTTGCACGCGCGATTTTTTAGAGCTCTTTTTCGCTTTGCTGAGTTTTTTGGCGTTAACTAAACCCGCTTTTAGCATTTGCTCTTGTAGAGATAAGGTTGCCATGATCAATCCAAGTCAGTTATTTGCTGGTGAGTTTAACGGTTCATGGCGAGTGAATAAAGAGCGCAGTGGTTATCTTATTCATCCTAATGAGCAAAAAATGCTTTTCTAAACTCATAACGCTGCTTTGCCGCGTAGCGCACCCACTCTTCTGTCGAAAGGGTGGCATAGGCTGTCTTTCTCTGGCTTGAGAGCGTCTTTTCTAACTGCGCTAACGCTTGCTGGTAGTCAATGACTTGAGCAGCCTGCGCTTGTTGCTCGATTTGGCGATGGGCCACCTCACTGCGCTCATGTTCATTTAAGTAAAGTTCGGCCAAACCTTGTTGTACTTCTAAGCGCTGTTCTAACGATAAATGTTGAGGGATCAGCCGAATCGCTTGTTCATAGCGTGCATTACCTGTGTTTAATGAAAAGGCATCCCATTGATATTGATGCTGTGTAAGCCGTTGTTCAATGCTCTGCAACGCCTCTTCTACGGAAGCAATGCCTTCGTAGTCATTGGGTTGCTGTACAAAATCATCATAAGCGTACTGATCAGCAAACAAGATATCCGCTTGTCGCCCCCATACTTGTTGATCAATCGATTTTACATAAGCCATTTTGTCACCTAATTCCGTATCCTGACTGATGAGTTCCATTCCAAGCAACGCGTCACGTTGCGCCTGTTTTTGCCAATAGAGTGCAACCAGCTCATAGCGTTCATGGGGCAACTGCGCTTGTAATTGTTGTAGCCGCGCAGCACACACATTTTGCTGACGACACTGCTGCCAAAACTGCTCTATTCTCTCTCTCAGCGCTTTGCCTATTTCTGTTTGCAGCGTTTCACCAACGAGTGTCCACTCTTCATGGGTTGGATGATCGCGATTAGCCAACAAAGCAACACTACTTTGCTCTGGCAAACGCACCGTGCCCGGCAATGCAACCTCAATTCTATTGGGGGGTGTTTGGATAGTGGGAAACTCATCCCTCTTCACCCACCAATAACTTGCGCTGCCGACTAAGGCAACGCAGATCAATAACCTAACCCAACGCATCTAGCGGATCTCAGCTTTAACCGGAAAGTGATCCGATAAATTGTAATGCTGCCATAAACGCTCGTCCGTGGTTCTTGGCACCAGCACAGTATTGCGATTTTGTTGTTCGCTTGGTTGTGCAAACTCTTGACTTACCACCACATAATCAAGGTACTCCACGTTTTCACCACCGGATAAGGGTTCTCCTGCAAAATCATTGATACGCGGATCAAACGTTGATTCGGTATAGCCTGCGTAGCTAGGTTCGGTTGACGCAAGATTCGCGAGCATGTTTTGATAGTCATCGGCAAATTTACGTTTATTCACGTTAAAATCACCGCCATAAATCACCGTTTCTGTGCTGGGAATAGAGAACGATTGCGCAAAACTGCGCATCTGTCTGAACTGACGTTGGCGATAATCGCGAGCGGTATCGGTATCAAACGAGGCAGTATGCGTTGCAAACAGATGATAAGCCTGACCATTTTTGATTATTTCAGCATAATTCACCCCTTTATCAGCAAAACAGTCGGTTCCCGAGCAATCAGGGAAGACATACTGTCCTTGGTTAACAATTGGGTAGCGGCTGACGATGATTACTCCACCGTCATGGATATTCACCCCAGACTTATCGAGCATCTTCGTTTGGTACGGATACTCTTTTGCCAGCTCTCGAAGAAAGGCATCACGCCCCGCAGCAAACACTTCTTGCAGCATTACGGCATCATATCCTTTGATATGCTGAGGGATGATAGCAAAACGCTCGGCAATATTTGAAGCAATCACAGGTAACGCCCAAACGTTATAGGTCATCACTTTTAAGGTCTCAGCGTCGGGTGTTTCTTCTGTATTCGTTGGCGTAATGGTGTAATAAATGTCGTCGTAACGAGTGGTGCTGACGGATTTAAACGCAAGCTCGGTTGGACGTTCAATCAACTGCGTTGAGTAATAACGGTGAACCGCACGATCATTTTGCCACTGAAGAGGAACATCTCGTGCTTGTACCCCATGCTCAATGCTTGAGTTATACCAATGACCTTCCATCTTCTGCTGTAAAGAGAAAACCGGCCCTTGCGGTAAAGTCACCATGGTTTCAAATTGGTACGTTTTGCCAGATTTCACCCCTTGCCAGCGGTTAAAGCTGAGCACCATTTTAGTTTCCCACGGGCCTAGCGTTTCACTGTGTTGCTGCCATTCACTGCCTTGTTGCAACTGATCAGATCCGGTCTGTTTCACAGTAATAGACATCGGCAGCGCAGAGTTATTGGTTAAATAAATATCGGTGTCCGCCAATACCGCATGAGCAGCAAGAGACAACCCAAATAGCATGACTTTATTAATAATCTTCACGTTTTCATCCTTTAACTGTGAAAAAATAAATTAAGCCATCCCCCTATGAAATATTGATGTAAGAAATACGACAGTTTGAGTACTCCAAGAAAGGTCACGAAAAATATAAAAACTATTGAACGATTTATCGATATTTTTTCTTTCAAGGCAAATTTTAGCGTTATACTG
>NZ_CAWNIB010000295.1:0-15901 GCF_963874405.1 Vibrio sp. V08_P9A1T1 | reverse complement strand
GTATATAACATGTACGAGAAGCAAGTAGAAATCACTGCAGAAAACGGCCTTCACACTCGTCCTGCTGCGCAGTTCGTTAAAGAAGCAAAAGTATTCGATGCAGACATCACAGTGACTTCTAACGGCAAAAGCGCAAGTGCTAAGAGCCTATTCAAACTTCAAACTCTTGGCCTAGTAAAAGGTACCGTTGTGACTATTTCTGCTGAAGGCCCTCAAGCTAAGCAAGCGGTAGATCACCTAGTTGCTCTCATGGACCAACTACATTAATCCGGTCCACTATTTCAAAGCCATTTTGTGAAAACAAAATGGCTTTGTTGGAAATAGTCTACATTTTGAGCTACTAATTACCGTTAGCGCAATAGTCCACATTCTCCCGTTTACAGTTGACCAATTTAAGGTAACGCTATGATTTCAGGCATCCTAGCATCTCCAGGCATTGCTTTTGGTAAAGCACTGCTACTTCAAGAAGATGAAATTGTCCTAAATACTCACTCTATTTCAGATGACCAAGTAGAAGCAGAAGTTCAGTGTTTTTATGACGCTCGTAACAAATCTTCTGCTCAGCTAGAAGTGATCAAACAAAAAGCACTTGAAACATTCGGTGAAGAAAAAGAAGCCATCTTTGAAGGCCACATCATGTTGCTTGAAGATGAAGAGCTAGAAGAGGAAATTTTAGCACTCATCAAAAATGACAAAATGCATGCAGACAACGCGATCTATACCGTGATCGAAGAGCAGGCTGCTGCCCTAGAATCTCTTGATGATGAATATCTAAAAGAACGCGCGACAGACATCCGCGATATCGGTACGCGCTTTGTTAAAAATGCACTCGGCATTAATATCGTTTCACTGAGTGATATTAACGAACGGGTGATTCTTGTTGCTTACGATTTAACACCTTCTGAAACTGCACAAATCAATCTTGATTACGTGCTGGGTTTTGCTTGTGATATCGGTGGTCGTACATCTCATACTTCAATCATGGCACGTTCACTTGAGCTTCCAGCGATTGTTGGTACTAACGACATCACTAAGAAAGTAAAGAATGGCGACATGCTTATTCTTGACGCCATGAACAACAAAATCATCATTAATCCTTCAGAAGCACAGCTTGAAGAAGCGAAAAAAATTCGTGATGATTTTGCTGCGGAAAAAGAAGAGCTCGCAAAACTAAAAGACCTACCTGCTATCACACTCGATGGTCACCAAGTTGAAGTATGCGGTAACATCGGCACAGTAAAAGACTGCGATGGTATTTTACGCAACGGTGGTGAAGGCGTTGGCTTATATCGTACTGAGTTTTTATTCATGGACCGCAGCGCGCTACCAACTGAAGATGAGCAATACCAAGCTTATAAAGAAGTTGCAGAAGCGATGAGTGGTGAAGCGGTGATTATCCGTACCATGGATATCGGTGGTGATAAAGATCTTCCGTACATGGATCTACCAAAAGAGATGAACCCATTTTTGGGCTGGCGCGCGATTCGCATCAGCTTAGACCGTCGTGACATCTTACGAGATCAGCTTCGTGGCATTCTGCGTGCATCTGCGCATGGTAAACTGCGTATCATGTTCCCGATGATCATCTCTGTAGAAGAAATTCGTGAGCTTAAAAACGCCATTGAAGAATACAAAGAAGAACTTCGCACTGAAGGCTTAGCGTTCGATGAAAATATCGAAATCGGCGTTATGGTTGAAACACCTGCGGCAGCGGCAATTGCGCACCACTTGGCAAAAGAAGTGTCATTTTTCTCTATCGGTACCAATGATTTAACCCAATACACTCTTGCGGTTGACCGTGGTAACGAAATGATTTCACACCTGTATAACCCACTTTCTCCAGCGGTTTTAACCGTGATTAAGCAAGTGATTGATGCCTCACACGCTGAAGGTAAATGGACGGGTATGTGTGGCGAGTTAGCGGGTGATGAACGTGCAACGCTACTTCTACTTGGTATGGGACTCGATGAATTCTCTATGAGTGGTATCTCTATCCCTAAAGTGAAGAAAGTGATCCGCAACTCAAACTTCGCCGAAGTTAAAGCGATGGCAGAAGAAGCACTCTCTTTCCCAACCGCAGCTGAAATCGAAGCTTGTGTGGAAAAATTCATCGCAGAGAAAACGCAATAATTCGCTAATACCAATGAGATAGACGACTAAAAATAGGTCGTCTATTGTTGGCGATTGGTATACTATAATTCGACAGAATAAAATTAAACGTTAGGAGCATGACACAATGGGTCTGTTTGATAAACTTAAGAAGCTAGTATCTGACGACAGCTCAGATGCAGGTGCGATTGAAATTATTGCCCCTCTTTCTGGTGAAATCGTCAATATCGAAGATGTGCCAGATGTTGTTTTCGCTGAGAAAATTGTTGGTGATGGTATTGCGATTAAACCATCAGGCAACAAAATGGTAGCTCCAGTTAACGGCACTATCGGTAAGATTTTCGAAACTAACCATGCGTTTTCAATCGAGTCTGATGACGGTGTTGAGTTATTCGTTCACTTTGGTATCGACACAGTTGAGCTAAAAGGTGAAGGTTTTACTCGTATCGCTCAAGAAGGCCAAGCGGTTAAAGCAGGCGATACTGTTATCGAATTCGACCTAGCGCTTCTTGAAGAGAAAGCAAAATCAACACTAACACCTGTTGTTATCTCTAACATGGACGAAATCAAAGAGCTGAACAAGCTTTCTGGCACCGTCGTTGTTGGTGAAACACCGGTTCTACGTGTAACTAAGTAATTCGTTAAAATTTTTATTACGTAAAAAACGCTGCTGATTTGCAGCGTTTTTTGTTTCTACAAAAACAGCTCAAATCGCACTACAAACCTAACGCGTATTTCAACAGTTTTTCCTTCACTGGGCCTGAATGTTCGGCCAACTTCAATACCGTGTTGCGCACCAACTTTATTGGCAAAACCTCGTTGCTGAACGTTTTATAAAACAGATCCATTCCTGATTGCATCACTAAGTTATCCGGCCTTCTGCGTGTTTCATAATTCCGTAATTGCGCTTGTGTTAAAGCTTCTTGATTTTGTGTCACAGCTAACAACGCTTTTACATCTTTAAACCCTAAATTCACCCCTTGCCCAGCCAGAGGGTTAATCGTGTGTGCTGAATCGCCAACCAAAACACATTGCCGTTTCGCATACGTCTGAGCATGACGACGAGTGAGGGGAAATGCCCCACACTGCAACACGTTAATATCGCCTAGTTCCTCAGGAAAAGAGGCCAACACTTGCTCCCTTAACTGCTGCTTGTTCATCGCACACAATTGGCGAATTCGTTTTGGTGAGTCATACCATACCAAAGAAGCTTGATTACCCGGCAAAGGAAGAAACGAGCGCGGGCCGGATGGAAAAAATTGCTGCCAAGTAATATCTTGCTGAGGTTGATGAGTTTCGACATTGATCAACATGCAATGGTGCCGATAATCCCACGCGGTAACACCAATTCCCGCCAGCTGCCGCACAAGAGAATTTGCACCATCCGCACCAATCACCCAAGTTGCAGTAAGAGTTGCGCCTGACTCTAAAAGCACGCTATTTTGTTGGCCAAACACAATGTGCTTGAGCTTATCAGGACAAAAAACCTGCAAATTCGGATAGTGCACAAATTGCCCCCACAATCCGATCTGAATAAGACGATTTTCGACCATATAACCCAGCTGAGGGAGGCCCAGTGCATCGCTATGAAAACGAGTACGGCACTCTGGGTGCTCCCAGGTTTCTAGGCGGCGATAAGGGCAAACACGCATTTGCATAATTTCATCCCATGCGCCTAAGTCAGTAAGTAACTGAACCGAAGTTTGCGAAATGGCAGAAACGCGCAGATCCATTGCTTGGTCTATTGTAAATGCTTCAGGCTCTATACCTTCGACCATAGCAACCGTGCGACCTTGCTTAGCAAAGCCTATAGCCACTGCCGCCCCAACCATGCCACCACCAATCACCACCACGTCAAAATTGTTCATTGTTTACACTTAATCGTCTGAGTTTTGAGTCGATTTTCATTGTACGTTTTCAGCTCTTTTTTGCGAATTTTTTTACACAAAAACCCTGCACTTTCTATGGTGAAAATCTAGAGATGACGGAACATGCGAGAGATTTTATTGGATGACTAGTCAGTGACTTTTTAAAGCAGTACAATACGCGGCTTACCGCCGAGATGGCGGCTACAATTTGAGCATTAGTTCAACCAATTTAGACCAATAAGACGAGCGAAAGTGAGATGAGTAAGAAACTGCTAATTAAAACCTGGGGCTGCCAGATGAACGAATACGATTCATCAAAAATGGCCGACCTGCTTAACGCTGCAAACGGCTACGAGCTAACGGAAGAGCCAGAGGAAGCAGATGTATTATTACTTAACACCTGTTCGATCCGAGAAAAAGCACAAGAGAAAGTCTTTCACCAACTGGGTCGTTGGAAAACATTGAAAGATAAAAAACCAGGCGTCGTGATTGGCGTTGGCGGTTGTGTTGCAACCCAAGAAGGTGATCACATTCGTGAACGCGCTCCCTTTGTCGATGTTATTTTTGGCCCGCAAACCCTACACCGCTTGCCAGAAATGATAAAACAATCGCAAACCAACGATGCGCCAGTCATGGACATTTCGTTCCCAGAGATTGAAAAATTCGACCGTTTACCAGAACCAAAAGCAGACGGCGCAACTGCATTCGTCTCTATTATGGAAGGGTGTTCAAAATACTGCACTTACTGCGTAGTACCTTACACTCGCGGTGAAGAAGTCAGTCGCCCGATGGATGATGTGTTGTATGAAATCGCGCAACTCGCGGCGCAAGGTGTACGCGAAGTCAATCTTTTAGGACAAAACGTTAACGCATACCGTGGCCCTATGCACGATGGTGAAATCTGTTCATTTGCTAATCTGCTACGTTTAGTCGCCTCCATTGATGGTATTGATCGCATTCGATTCACCACCAGCCACCCACTCGAATTTACCGACGATATTATTGCCGTTTATGAAGACACACCTGAACTGGTGAGTTTTCTGCATCTTCCGGTACAAAGTGGTTCAGACCGAATCTTAACCATGATGAAGCGCCCACACACCGCGATTGAGTACAAATCCATTATTCGCAAACTGCGTAAGGCGCGCCCAGAGATCCAAATTAGTTCTGACTTTATTGTCGGTTTCCCCGGTGAAACAGATAAAGACTTTCAAGATACAATGAAGCTGATTAAAGACGTTGATTTTGATATGAGCTTCAGCTTTATCTTCTCCCCTCGCCCGGGTACGCCAGCCGCTGATTACCCATGTGATTTATCAGAAGACGCCAAAAAAGAGCGTTTATATGAACTGCAGCAAACAATCAACGCACAAGCGATGCGTTACTCACGTTTGATGTTAGGTACAGAACAACGCGTATTAGTCGAAGGCCCATCTAAGAAAAATCTAATGGAGCTTCGCGCCCGTACCGAAAATAACCGTGTCGTTAACTTTGAAGGCTCCGCCGATCTGATTGGCCAATTTGTCGATGTGAAAATTGTCGATGTGTTTGCCAACTCACTGCGTGGTGAACTGGTTCGCACTGAACAAGAGATGGATCTTCGCACCGTGATTTCACCAACGCAAATGATGGCGAAAACACGTCGAGAAAATGAGCTAGGGGTAGCCACTTTTACACCTTAGGTTTAAGCATAATGTCATACAGTGCTCGATCATAATCGGGCACTGTACCATGGCAAACTGAGAGGCAACATTGAGCAATAAAATTGTTACGCTAGAGATAGATCTAGAACCTTCAGACAACCGCCGTCTTGCTAGCCTGTGCGGTCCATTCGATGACAACATCAAACAATTAGAACGCCGTCTTGGTGTTGAAATTAATCACCGCAGCCAGTTTTTCACCATAGTCGGTAAACCACACACTGCCGCTGCTGCGTTGGATATTATCAAATCTTTGTACGTTAATACCTCACCCATACGTGGTCAAATTCCTGATATCGAACCAGAGCAAATTCATCTAGCCATCAAAGATTCAGGGATCCTTGAGCAGCCGTCTGAATCAAGTATTCAACATGGCAAAGAAGTCTTCATTAAGACCAAGAAAGGGCTGATAAAGCCGCGTACGCCTAACCAAGCTCAGTATCTCGTTAACATGGTGACGCACGACATCAGCTTTGGTATCGGCCCAGCAGGGACAGGTAAAACCTACTTAGCCGTTGCCGCTGCAGTTGATGCGCTAGAGCGCCAAGAAGTTCGTCGAATTTTGTTAACACGCCCGGCGGTTGAAGCAGGTGAAAAATTGGGCTTTCTACCCGGTGATTTAAGCCAAAAAGTCGACCCATACCTACGACCGCTTTATGACGCGTTGTTTGAAATGCTTGGCTTTGAGCGAGTAGAAAAGCTCATTGAACGCAATGTGATTGAAGTTGCGCCACTCGCTTACATGCGCGGACGTACGCTCAACGATGCTTTTATTATTTTAGATGAAAGTCAAAACACTACCGTTGAACAAATGAAAATGTTCCTGACACGGATTGGGTTTAATTCAAGAGCCGTTATTACGGGTGATGTGACACAAATCGATTTGCCGCGTGGCGCTCGTTCAGGTCTTCGCCATGCCATTGAAGTGCTCAATGAAGTTGACGAAATCAGTTTCAACTTCTTTTTGTCTGATGATGTCGTACGTCATCCAGTGGTTGCTCGTATCGTCAACGCTTACGAAAAATGGGAAGCTCAGGACCAAAAAGAGCGTAAAGCTCAAGAGCAACGTCGTCGTGAAGAGCGAGAAGTAAAGTCTGTGGATGTTTCTACTGAAGTGAATGCAGTAACCGCAACAAAAAACGTTGGTGAATAATGAGTATCGAACTAGATTTACAATTAGCGGTCAAAAATGAGCAAGGGTTACCTACTTTTGATGATATCAGCCATTGGTTAACTCACGCGGTGACCCCATTTCAGGAACAAGCGGAAGTCACTGTGCGAATTGTTGATTCCGAAGAGAGTCAACAGCTCAATCACGATTACCGAGGAAAAGATAAGCCGACCAACGTGCTATCCTTCCCTTTTGAGATGCCTCCGGGCATAGAGTTGGATCTGCTCGGTGACCTTGTCATTTGCCGCCAAGTGGTAGAACAAGAAGCCGATGAGCAACAAAAACCGTTGATGGCACACTGGGCTCATATGGTTGTACACGGCAGTCTACATCTGCTAGGTTATGATCATATCGATGATGATGAAGCCGAAGAGATGGAATCTCTTGAAACTGAAATTCTGCAAAAAATGGGCTTTGAAGACCCGTATATTGCTGAGAAGGAATAAAGCCAGTACCGCTAAAGTCGGTACGATACGTGTGCTATCACACATCTGATAGCGAGGAAAATTAGAGAAACAATGAACGAAGATAACCCCCAGAATTCTGAAGGTCCGAGTAGAAAGTCCTTCTTTGAACGCCTAGGTCAATTATTTCAAGGTGATCCAAGAGATCGCCAAGAGCTTGTGGATGTGATCCGCGACTCTGAAATCAATGACCTTATCGACCATGACACAAGAGATATGCTTGAAGGTGTGATGGAGATTTCTGAGATGCGCGTGCGTGATATTATGATCCCACGCTCACAAATGGTCACTATCGATAAAAACGATGACTTGGATACCTTAATTGCGCTGATCACCGATGCTCAGCACTCACGTTATCCGGTGATCAGTGAAGATAAAGACCATGTTGAAGGCATTCTACTAGCGAAGGACTTACTCAAATATTTAGGTTCAGACAGTGCACCTTTTAACATTTTAGAAGTGATCCGACCGGCAGTCGTGGTACCAGAAAGTAAACGGGTTGATCGCTTATTGAAGGAGTTCCGAGAGGAGCGTTACCACATGGCGATCGTCGTGGATGAATTCGGTGGCGTGTCTGGCTTAGTGACCATTGAAGATATTTTGGAAGAGATCGTTGGCGACATTGAAGACGAGTTCGATGATGAAGAACAATTGGATATCCGTAAGCTCAGCAAACATACTTTTGCAGTTAAAGCGCTGACCACCATCGAAGAGTTTAACGAAACCTTTGGTACTAAGTTCAGCGATGAAGAAGTAGATACTGTAGGGGGATTGGTGATGACAGCCTTTGGCCACCTGCCAAGCCGTGGCGAAGTTGTAGAGATCGACAAATACAGCTTTAAAGTCACCGCAGCAGATAACCGCCGAGTGGTTCAACTGCAAGTCACTATTCCTGATCTTGAATCACTTCCAGTGATAGCAGAAGAGTGACATAACCCACTCACATCAGCAGAATGAGATAGATGATTAAAGCACTTTTTCATCGCCTAATGCGGCCGCTTGCGGCCGCTTTTGTTGGCGCATTAACCCCACTCGCTTTTGCTCCTTATCAGTTTTGGCCGCTGGCCATACTCACCCCCATGTTGCTATTGTTGCTCATTAATCAGCAACCAGCTAAAAAAGCAGCATGGATAGGTTACTGCTGGGGCTTAGGTTTTTTTGCTTTTGGCATCAGTTGGGTGCACGTCAGTATTGATACCTTTGGTGGTATGCCCAAAATTGCCAGCCTGTTCCTGATGTCATTACTGGTCGGTTATTTAGCCCTTTATTCTGGGCTTTTCGCTGGCTTACTCAACCGTTTTTTCCGTCATAACACCATCAGCCATTTTTTATTAGTCACCCCTGCGCTTTGGCTAATTACCGATTGGCTTCGAGGCTGGGTAATGACCGGCTTTCCTTGGTTATGGCTTGGTTATAGTCAAATTGATAGCCCGCTTGCCAGTTTCGCACCACTGGGAGGCGTTGAGCTGATCACCTTCTTCACGCTCCTCTGTTCTAGCGCTCTAGCCATGACGTTGCTTAAGCGCTCTTGGATACTCGTGCTCATTCCTCTGACTATATTGGCGACGGGGTTTGGACTACGCAATTTCGATTGGGTCACTCCCGATCCCAGCACACAAACTCGCGTCGCACTGATTCAAGGTAATATTAAGCAAGCGGAAAAATGGCTTCCCAATCAGCGCTGGCCAACCATTATGGCCTACACCGATCTCAGTCGAGAAAACTGGGACGCAGATATTATCGTATGGCCAGAAGCGGCGATTCCCGCATTTGAATTCGAGATCCCTTCCTATTTGAGTAACTTAGATTCTGCGGCAAAAATGAACGACAGTGCGATTGTCACAGGCGTGCTCAACCAAAGCCCAGAGCGCTCTTTTTACAACAGCATTCTGGTACTTGGCACCAACCCTTATGGCGACTACCGTTATGACTCTGACGCTCGCTACCATAAGCATCATTTATTGCCATTTGGTGAGTTTGTGCCATTTGAAGATTGGCTCAGGCCCATCGCACCCTTTTTCAACTTGCCGATGTCTTCATTTAGCCGTGGTGACTATATTCAACCGAATCTGATTGCCAAGGGTAGACACCTAGCCGCGGCACTGTGCTATGAAATCATCTTCAATGAACAAGTCAGAGCGAATGTCACCGATGAAACAGATTTTATCTTAACCCTCTCTAACGATGCGTGGTTTGGGCATTCAAATGGCCCATTGCAACATATGGAGATTGCTCGGATGAGAGCTTTAGAGCTGGGTAAACCGCTCATTCGTTCAACCAACAATGGTGTCACCGCCGTGACGGATCACAAAGGTAAAATAACGCAGCAGATCCCACAATTTGAAACGGCCGTATTGAAAGCAACCATCACGTCGACCAAAGGAGAGACGCCGTATCACGCTGTCGGCACTTGGCCGCTCTACGTCTGGGTGTTACTCAGTTTGATCGTCGGATGGACAAGACGTCACTCACCTCACTCTTAACCTCAAAAAGGCGCATTTCAGCGCCTTTTTGTTGTTTTCTATCAGCAACAATTAAGGTTTTAATGGCTGACGAGTAAAAGCCGTTTGCCCACATTGAATACAAGGCATAATTTCAGTTGGATGATTATACTGGGTTCTATGCCCACAATGGTCACACAGTAACATCCCAAGGCCTATCATCTCCCCCGCTTGATACAAACCTTGTCGTTCTAAATCTTGAAACAATTCCACCCATTCCACTTTTGTTTTATCGGTGATTTCAAAAAGCCCCTGCCAAATTGAATTGGTAATCATCAATGAAAATGGGCTGCTTCTGCTCTCTTCAAAGCTATCCGCGAATTCTTTGAGATCCGCTTTTACATAGGCAGAAATAAGCGCCAATTCATCTTTGGTGAGATTATTGGCAGCATCAACAACCTTACCTGATGTCTGCAAAACTTGGGACATTTCATCAGGACTATGTTTGAGCGTTTCAATCACGTCATCCACAATCTCTTCGTAACTTGTTTTACGTTTTGGCATCACCCACCTCCATCAAACCAGATTGGCTATTGTTGTGTACCCCTGCTTTAGGTATTCTATGTCGATCTATTAGACTCTGTTCTAACCGAACTCACAAATTCCAAGATAACCGGATATCATCGATGCAAGAGCAATATAACCCGCAAGATATTGAACAAAAAGTTCAACAGCACTGGGATGACAACAAGACCTTTGTTGTAAGTGAAGACCCAAATAAAGAAAAATTCTACTGTCTTTCTATGTTCCCATACCCAAGTGGCCGACTGCACATGGGTCACGTGCGTAACTATACTATCGGTGATGTAGTCTCTCGTTTTCAACGTCTGCAAGGCAAGAACGTCATGCAACCCATTGGTTGGGACGCATTTGGCCTACCCGCTGAAAATGCGGCTGTAAAAAACAAAACGGCACCAGCGCCTTGGACCTACGAAAACATTCAGTACATGAAAAACCAGTTAAAACTGCTGGGTTTTGGCTACGATTGGAGCCGTGAATTCGCCACTTGCACGCCAGAATATTACCGCTGGGAACAAGAGTTCTTCACTAAGCTGTATCAAAAAGGCTTAGTCTACAAGAAAACCTCTTCCGTTAACTGGTGTCCAAACGACCAAACCGTTCTCGCTAACGAGCAAGTTGAAGATGGCTGCTGCTGGCGTTGTGATACACCAGTAGAACAAAAAGAGATCCCACAATGGTTTATTAAGATCACCGCGTACGCACAAGAACTGTTGGACGATTTAGAGAACTTAGAAGGTTGGCCTGAAATGGTCAAAACCATGCAGCGTAACTGGATTGGTCGCTCAGAAGGCGTAGAGCTCAAGTTTGGTGTCAACGGTCATTCAGATCTCGACGTCTATACCACTCGCCCTGATACCTTGATGGGTGTCACTTATGTGGGCATTGCGGCTGGTCATCCATTAGCGACCATTGCAGCGCAAAATAACCCTGCTTTAGCTTCTTTTATTGACGAATGTAAGAACACCAAAGTTGCAGAAGCTGAACTGGCGACCATGGAAAAGAAAGGCATGGATACGGGCCTAACGGCCATTCATCCTTTAAATGGTCGTGAAGTGCCTATTTATATCGCCAACTTTGTGCTGATGGATTACGGTACAGGCGCGGTGATGGCCGTACCTGCTCATGACCAACGTGATTTTGAGTTCGCCACCAAATATGGCCTAGACATCATTCCAGTCATCAAACCAGAAGATGGCTCTGAAGTCGATGTGTCTAGCGCTGCGTACACTGAAAAAGGAGTCCTGTTTGGTTCTGGCGAATTTGATGGTTTAGCCTTCCAAGCAGCATTTGATGCTATTGCAGCCAAGCTGGAGGCTGAAGGTAAAGGCAAGAAAACCGTTAATTTCCGTCTACGTGACTGGGGGGTTTCTCGCCAACGTTACTGGGGCGCGCCGATTCCTATGGTGACCACTGAAGATGGCCAAGTTCACCCAGTGCCAATTGATCAACTGCCCGTCATTCTACCAGAAGATGTTGTGATGGATGGTGTAACTAGCCCAATCAAAGCCGACAAAGAGTGGGCCAAAACCACCTTTAATGGCGAGCCTGCACTACGTGAAACCGATACCTTCGATACGTTTATGGAGTCGTCTTGGTATTACGCTCGTTACTGTTCACCACAAGCGGACGATATTTTAGACCCAGCGAAGGCAAACTACTGGTTACCAGTAGACCAATACATCGGTGGTATTGAGCATGCTTGTATGCACCTGCTCTACTCACGCTTCTTCCATAAGCTATTGCGTGATGCAGGCTATGTCACTTCAGATGAACCTTTCAAGCAACTACTTTGCCAAGGCATGGTATTGGCAGATGCGTTCTACCACACGAACGAGAAAGGCACCAAAGAGTGGATAGCGCCAACTGACGTAAAAGTGGAACGCGACGGTAAAGGCCGCATCACTCAAGCCGTAGACAACCAAGGCCGCAACGTTGAGCACTCAGGCATGATCAAAATGTCTAAGTCGAAAAACAACGGTATCGACCCGCAAGAGATGGTTGATAAGTATGGCGCCGATACGGTTCGTCTATTCATGATGTTTGCCTCTCCGGCTGACATGACGCTTGAATGGCAAGAGTCTGGTGTAGAAGGTGCTAACCGCTTCCTAAAGCGCGTCTGGAAACTGGTTGCAGAACATAGCGCTAAAGGTGTGGCTGAAGCGGTAGATAGCGCCTCTCTGACTGGTGAACAAAAAGCGCTGCGTCGTGATGTGCATAAAACCATCGCCAAAGTGACTGACGATATTGCACGCCGCCAGACGTTCAATACCGCCATTGCTGCGATTATGGAGTTGATGAATAAACTCACTAAAGCGTCACAAGAATCCGTGCAAGATCGGGCCATTCTCGACGAGGCTTTAAAAGCGGTTGTCAGCATGCTTTACCCAATCACTCCTCATATCAGCTTTGAACTGTGGAATGCACTGGGTGAGAGTGATGTAGATAATACCGTGTGGCCGACCTACGACGAATCCGCCCTAGTGGAAGATGAAAAACTGATCGTCCTACAAGTTAACGGAAAACTTCGTGGTAAGCTGACCGTAGCCGCTGATGCAAGTAAAGATCAGGTTGAAGCACTCGGTTTAGCGGACGAGAACGTCATGAAATTTACGGATGGCTTAACCGTTCGTAAAGTTATCTATGTACCAGGTAAGTTACTGAACATCGTTGCGAACTAATATCGCAGCCTAATGTCGTAATAACTGGTTTATCAACAGGGTAGCTCGCTGCCCTGTTGATTTATCTTAGCGTTCTTACCCACAGAGCTATAGAGCGCTAAGATAAGTCACCTAAATATATGAGAACTTAACCCCAATGCGCCAAATTTCGTCTTACTCTCTGAAATTATCGTTAATTGTTATTATGAGCAGCCTACTCTCCGCTTGCGGCTTTCATCTTCGTGGCGATTACTCCGTTCCTGAAGAGCTCAATCGAGTCTCTGTCACCAGCTACGACCAATACAGTACCTTCACTCGTATGGTAAAAAATCAATTACGAATGAGTGACATTGAGATTGTTTCCCCCTCAGAGACGGTGCCAAACATCTATCTAATAAGCGAGAGTGTTGGTGAACGGACGCTTTCGCTTTATCAAAATACTCGTGCGGCAGAAAAAGAACTCACTTTTAATGCAGCGTATCGCGTCACTCTGCCTGAAGTGGGGATAAAAACGTTTTCAACCAGTGTAACTCGTAGCTATCTTGATAACCCATTAACTGCTCTCGCTAAATCGGTAGAGCGAGACATGATTGAAGACGAAATGCGCAAACTAGCCGCAACTCAAATTTTACGCCAAATGGCACGTTTAAAAGCCGATATTGCAGCGAATGAACATCAACTTGAACAACAAGAAAATGAACAGCAGCGAACAGACCAGCAGGCCTATGAGATAAACACCGTGGAAAGTGAACCGTCACAATTCACGGCTCCTGCGACAAACTAAAGGCGAGTGATGAGAATATTTGCTGACAAGCTGGCCGATCACTTAAACAAGCCCTTGATGGGGCTTTACTTACTGTTTGGCAACGAACCGCTATTGCTGCAAGAATCACGCGTGGCGATAGAGAAAAAAGCGTTAGAACAAGGATTTGAAGAACGCCATCGTTTCAGTGCCGATGCCCATTTAAACTGGGATCAAGTCTATGACTGCTGCCAAGCTTTAAGTTTATTTTCCAGCAAAAAAATCATTGAAATTGAATTACCTGAAACGGGTGCAAATGCGGCAACAGCGAAAGAGCTCGTCGCCCTAGGTCAATCGCTTCATCCTGACGTACTACTTGTGATCATCGGTGAGAAATTGACCAAAGCACAAGAAAGCACTAAATGGTTTAAGACACTCTCAAGCCTAGGATGTTGGGTGAGTTGCTTAACCCCGGATATCAGCAAACTGCCACAATTTGTCATGATGCGCTGCCGCGCATTGGGGCTAAAACCTGATCAAGAAGCAGTGCAGATGCTGGCGCAATGGCATGAAGGCAATCTGTTCGCACTATCTCAAAGCTTAGAAAAACTCGCGCTACTCTATCCAGATGGCTTACTGACGCTGATCCGCTTAGAAGAGTCATTAAGCCGACATAACCACTTCACCGTCTTTCACTGGGTCGATGCGCTGCTCGAAGGGCAAGCGAATCGGTCACAACGTATTTTACGCCAGCTCATTACCGAAGGCACTGAGCCTGTGATTCTGATACGTAGCCTACAAAAAGAGCTGCTGCTGCTGCTGCAAATGCATCAAGATTTAACACAGATGTCGATTGGCTCAATCTTTGATAAGTACCGAATTTGGCAATCCAAGCGGCCTTGGTACGCGGCAAGCTTAAAAAGACTATCGAGAGATAAACTCAAACAGTTGATTGCATTACTCACCCAAGCCGAAAGAGTAACTAAAACTCAGTATGAAACCTCAACTTGGCCAATATTGCAGCAAATCAGTGTTGAATTTTGCTTGCCACAGTCCGTTGTATCAAAGTTGGCTTGAAGGCGTGTTATACTCCGCGCCATTTTGTCAGTAACCAGACCAATTTTTAAAGGAGATGACGCTTGCAACACCACGAATTGAAAGACTTTCTTGCCGATAAAGCCGACGATATGAAAGCCATTGATATCAAAACCTTAGATGTTAAGGGAAAATCTAGCATCACCGATTACATGATCATTTGCACAGGCACATCAAAACGGCATGTAGCCTCGATTGCCGAACATGTCGCAACTGAAGTCAAAAAAGTGGGCATGGAACCACTGGGTATGGATGGCGAAAGTGAAGGCGAATGGGTCGTGCTAGACATGGGCAGCAGCATGTTGCATGTTATGCAAGAAGAGCACCGTGATCTGTACCAGCTTGAAAAACTTTGGAGTTAAGTTTTGAAAATTCAGTTGATTGCCGTTGGTACCAAAATGCCGAAATGGGTAGAAGAAGGCTTTCAAGAGTACCGCCGACGTTTTCCACACGATATGCCGCTTGAATTAGTGGAGATACAAGCGGGCAAACGTGGCAAAAATGCGGATATTGCAAGAATTTTGCAAAAAGAAGGCGAAGCTATGCTCGCGGCCGTGCCAAAAAGCAATCGAATTGTTACTCTCGATATTCCAGGTAAACGTTGGGATACCGAACAACTGGCGGAACAACTTGAAAGTTGGAAGCTCGATGCCCGTGATGTATCGATTTTAATTGGTGGCCCTGAAGGGCTTTCTCCTGCATGCAAAGCCGCCGCAGAGCAGAGCTGGTCGCTTTCGCCGTTGACACTTCCTCACCCTTTGGTTCGAGTGGTCATGGCAGAGAGTTTGTACCGCGCTTGGAGTATTACGGCTAATCACCCTTATCACCGAGAATAACTATTCATGTTACGTAAGCGTAGCCAAATTCGTGACTACCAATCAGAAGCTCGGCTGTTTCGCAACCGAGCAATTGTCTCTTTTATTGCGATCATCATGCTGGTGGGCGTTCTGCTTACCAATTTGTACCATATTCAAATTAACCAATATCAAGATTACAAAACGCGATCCAACGATAACCGAATCAAAATCGTCCCGATTGCGCCTAATCGAGGGTTAATTTATGACCGCAATGG
>NZ_CAWNIB010000294.1:0-43454 GCF_963874405.1 Vibrio sp. V08_P9A1T1 | reverse complement strand
CGTTATGTATCTGTGATCACAGTAGCAGTGGCTTGGTGATTAATAAAATATATTAAAAATATCGTCGTGATATATAAAATATATCCCAACCTCGTTGGACGAATCTCGCTTCGTTTGATTCTGTGGAACCATAACGCTATGGATACTCGCCATCTAAAACATTTTTCGGCTGTGGTTCAATGCGGCAGCTTTACTTTAGCAGCCCAGCAACTGCACATTGCGCAGCCAGCACTCAGTATTTCGATTAAAAAATTTGAGCAGCAATTAGGGGTTGTTTTGCTAAAAAGAGATGAGCGAAAAGTGACGCTGACCCATGAAGGGCAAGTGTTATATGAACACGCCACTCGTATTTTGCAGCAACTTGAAGATGCACAATTGGCGATGGATGAGCTTAAAGGGCTCGTCAAAGGCGAAGTGAGGCTCGGCGCACCGAGCATGATGGGATCCTATTTCTTTCCAGAAATTGTAATGGCTTTTAAAAGTCACTTTCCCTTGCTAAAAATGACGGTGATAGAAGCGGGAACTCAGTCGATTAGAAAAATGTTGCTCAGTGGTGAGCTAGATATTGGTGTGATCCTCAATCATGATCTTCCTCCGGATTTAGAGGTTGATCCCCTCTTATCATCGCAAATGGTGGCGGTAGTGGGGAAAGAACATGAGTTAGCACAACGAGAATCGATAGATTTTAAGACCTTTTTTGAGCATGAATTGGTAATGTTTAAGCCCGGTTATTTCCACCGCGACTTCATTGATAAAGTGTGTAAAGAGCATAAGCTCAGCGCACATTTCTCTTTTGAAACCAATCTGTTGCCAATGATTTTAAGTATTGTCAAACATGAGTACGCAGTGACTGCGTTATTAGAGCTTGTAACGGAGCATGAACCGGATGTACGAGCGATCCCTTTTGAACCGCCAGTCTGGTTAGATTTAGCCCTCGCATGGCGCAAAGAGGGCTATTTGTCTAATGCCGACCGTACTTTTATTGAATTTGTGAAACAGTACGTGTGAAAGAGGCGATGTGTATCGTTCGATTAACTTTGATAGATTTTTTCAAAGTTGTTTGGGTTCCAGCCAATCATAATCCGATCACCAATTTTTAAAGCCGGTACACTGCGCGCGCCGATCGCATCCAGTTCCTTCCGGCCGCGTTGCATTTTTGCGTTACATAAGCGGTAGGGGATCTGTTTGGCGTCAAGATAGCGCTGAGCATCTTTACAGTACGGGCATTTATCTTTGACGTAGAGCACAATACGTTTCATCCAATTCACTCATTAACCGAACATAAAGGGCGGCAAGTTTACCCACCGAGGCGCTGAGTTTCAACTCTCTCGGATACGAAGCCTTGCTCCTTGTGATTGGAAAGATGAAACGCAGGCTTGATTCAGTTACACTTAGCGCCTTTTTTATGAGTCAGTTGCTGGGCTATGCATCCATCTTTTCGTTACATACAAAACTATCCGCCTCATCTCGTGTCACAAGTTGAACAGTTGATCACGGCCGGTAAATTCGTTAGTTGGTTTGAGCAACGCTACCCACAGCGCCATTCGATTCAAAGTGAAAAAGCGTTGTTTAACTACGCGATTGATCTCAAAAATCAATACATGAAGAAAACGGCGCCGATCAGTAAAGTGGTGTACGACAATAAAATCCACATTATCAATAACGCACTAGGGTTGCACAGTTATGTTGCCAAAGTGCATGGTGGGAAAATCAAATCTAAAAATGAGATCCGCATAGCGAGCATGTTTAAAGAAGCACCGGAGCCGCTGCTGCGCATGCTAGTGGTACATGAGCTGGCTCACATCAAAGAGAAAGAACACAACAAGGCTTTCTATCAACTGTGTTGCCATATGGAACCGAATTATCATCAGCTCGAGTTTGATGCACGATTGTTTATGATGTATCTCGATTTAAAAGAGGAGCAGTAATGTCAGCCAAAGCGAAGCCGCAGAAAAGCCAACCAGAAGCGAGCCATAAAAAACCTGCGTTAAAAGCAAAGCAGGGGTTACATCCTCGTAATCAGCATCAAGGACAATACGATTTCCCCGCGCTGATTAATACACTGCCTGCTTTGAATCCCTTTGTTATTCGCAACCCGAGTGGTGAACCGAGCATCAATTTCTCCGATGCGATGGCGGTGAAAATGCTCAACAAAGCGTTATTGGCACATCATTATCATGTGACACATTGGGATATTCCCGCTGGGTATTTGTGCCCGCCGATCCCCGGTCGAGCTGATTATATTCATCGCGTGGCCGATCTGCTGCTAGATGAGTGCTCAGCAATCAAGCATGAAAAGGTTCAAGCACTTGATATTGGGGTCGGAGCGAACTGTATTTATCCGATCGTGGGTGTGGCAGAGTACGGCTGGCGCTATGTTGGTAGCGATATTGATCCTATCTCTATTAAATCCGCCAATCTGGTGGTTAATAGCAACGCTTCACTCAATGGGCGTATTGAATGCCGTTTGCAGAGTGATGCAAAACACATTTTTAAGCAGATTATTCAAGAAAATGAGCGTTACGATCTCACAACGTGCAACCCGCCTTTCCACGCGTCACAAGTAGAGGCGCAGCAAGGCAGCGAACGTAAGTTGAAAAATTTACAGCGTAATCGAGTCAAAAAAGGTCAAGAAATTGCGGGGCAAGACGCTAACAGAAGTAAGGCGGTCACGCTCAACTTTGGTGGACAAAAAGCTGAGTTATGGTGCCCCGGTGGTGAAGCTGCTTTTATTAAAAACATGGCCTTTGAAAGTCAACACTACGCTCAGCAAGTGCTGTGGTTCACCACATTGATCTCTAAAAAAGAGAATGTACGTTGGATGCAAAAACAGTTAGATAAAGTGGGTGCTGCAGTGGTGAAGGTTGTTGAAATGCAACAAGGGCAAAAAGTGAGTCGATTCATCGCATGGAGTTTCCAAAATGACAGTCAACGCAAACAATGGTTAGCGGCAAAGTGCTAGGCTGACTGCGTTGATTGACTATATTGGTCAGTGAGTTGAGATAGCAATAGAAGGAGTAAGGTATGGACTTTGACCTTTATTTACCTTGCCAACCTGACTGGATCTGCCAGCCCTTCGCTTATCTGTTTGCCTTGCTTGCGATGATTGGGCTTGGGTTTTTTATTCGTATTATCTATCGCGAATATCAAAAAATTCAGCGCGCTCAGAAAGTCAGACGTCTTCGCCGTATCCACTATCGTGATCGTCCTGGTGGCAAAGACGGTAGACCCACCAATATCAAATAACCCTTACCCTAGTAATACGATGTTAGGAAAAGGTATCGAGCGCCGCTTGATATTTTTTCTCTAACGCTTTATTTCCTGCCTTTTTCTCTAACTCTACCAATAATTGAAGCGATGTTTTTTGGTTACCGTAGCGCTGATTAAATTGCATCAAGCGAATGCGAGCTTGCGTGTATTGTTGAGCGTCAATTTCCAATTTAGCTAATTGCAGCAATGAACGAGCTCGATTAGGGTCATGGTCTAATGTTTTTGCAAAATAGTAGCGCGCTTGTTCTTTATTGCCAGATTTTAACGCGCAAAAGGCTGCGTTCTCATAGCTTGCTGGGACAAGGTAATAATAGGGTTGAGCAATGGCGCGGTTAAAATATTCATCGGCTTTTTGATATTCGCCCTGCTTGCACAAAAATGTGCCGTAGTTATTGAGAATATTGCCATTTTTTGGATGAGCGCGAAGCGCGGTTTGATAGGTTTTACGTGCGGCCTCTGTTTCACCGACAGTTTCGTAGTAGTGAGCCATCGCAAGTTGCGATCGATAGTAAGTTGGCGCATGTTGTGTGGCTTTTTCTAGGTTCTCACGCGCTTTGCTCATGTTGCCATTTTCTAAATAGCCTAGGCCGAGCGCAATGCGAGATTCGGCCATTTCAACCGGATCCGCTTTTACTTCAGGCTCACCCTTTTCGTTCACGGTGACACAGGCCGATAACGTGAACATTATCAATATCATCAGTACTTTTTTCATTATCTGCAGCTCCTAAATCGCTTAGACGCATGATAAGGAAATCAGAAGATCGAGGGGGAAAGAGCAGAGAAGAATGCGAGTCAGTATGCACTATGTTTGATGAAAACCTGAACACCTCATTACTGAGATGATCAGGCATGAAACACTAATCGTCTTTGGTAAATTTATCTTCGCTAAAGTGTTCAAGGTCGTAAGGTGTTTGTTGGTAAACACAGTAGTTTAACCAGTTTGCAAACAGCAAGTGACCGTGGCTTCGCCAACTGGCGACTGGTTTATTATCTGGATTATCATTGGGGTAGTAGTTGACTGGGATTGCGGGTTCCATCCCTTCACCTAAATCTCGAATATATTCACCATGCAGTGTATGTGCGTCGTACTCAGGGTGACCTGTGACAAACACGTTACGTTTGTCTTTGGTTGAGGCTAAGTACACACCCGCAACATCAGAGGTGGCGAGAATATCTAAATTCGTATGTTCGGCTAAGTATTCTGGTGAGAAATCAGCATAACGAGAATGGGGCGCTAAAAAGGTGTCGTCAAAGCCGCGTAATATCGGATGAAAGGGATGGTGGATTTCATGATGATAAACGCCCGATAATTTTTCTTTGCGAGTTCGTTTGGGTAGATTGTAGAGCAGTTTTAGCCCCGCTTGCGCTGCCCAGCAAACGTAGAGTGTGGAAGTGACGTGATTTTTAGCCCATTCCATCACGCTTTTTAAGTGTTCCCAATAAATCACATCTTCAAATTGAACCAACCCCAAAGGTGCTCCGGTGATGATGAGCCCGTCGAAGTTGCGATTTTTTACCATCTCAAATTGACGGTAAAAGTTCTCCAAATGCTCAGTGGGGGTATTTTTACTTGGGCGCTCATCAATTCTCAGTAATTCAATATCCACTTGCAGCGGAGTATTGGATAACAGGCGCAAAAACTGAGTCTCGGTTTCGATTTTCTTCGGCATTAAATTCAAAATCAAAACTTTCAGTGGACGGATGCCCTGTGTGGCGGCACGTGTTTCTGACATCACGAAAATGTTCTCATGACGCAGTACATCACCGGCAGGCAGTTGGTCGGGGATCTTAATCGGCACAGCTTTCTCCCTAAGCTATTTTTGGACGTCTATACTGCCGAACTTAACTCAATCAAAACCAGATGTCGATAGCAAAATGAATCTTGCTGTGAAATTGGTTACTATTGGATATCCGTTTACTTACCTGTTGGATACACATGGCGTTAACCTTAACTTTGATCAGGGGATTACCCGGCTCAGGCAAAAGCACCTTAGCAAGGACGCTACATGCAAAGCATTTTGAAGCGGATATGTATTTTATCAATGAGAAAGGCAACTATTGTTATCAGCCAGATAAAATCGAGCAAGCTCATCGGTGGTGTCAACAGCAAGTGGAGCGCTGTTTAGCGCAAGGTGAGGATGTTGTTGTGGCGAATACTTTTGTTCGACAGTGGGAGATGCGAGCTTACCGCCAGTTGGCTAAACGTTACCATGCAACCTTAGTGATTAATGTTTGCCGTGCGCAATACCAGAATGTTCATGGTATCGATGATGCCACTGTTGAGCGTATGCGTCAGCAGTGGCAGGAATGATTAATTAACGCTTCCGCTGGAGTTGGTAAAAAGCAAGGGCTCCCCAACCAAACACTTGCACCCACAAGATCCCCCACTGAGTGCTGATTTGATCCCATGATGCGCCCATTTGGTTCAAACTGAGAAAACTCTGAATGGCAGGCGTACTTGGAAAGAGGTTGGATATCCAAATGATAGGGCGTGGAATTGCTTCTAACGGCCAAATAAAACCAGCTGAAAAAATCAGTGGCATTGAGCTGATTAATACCACTAACGTCACCAATTCTCGCCGCGGTGTAACTGAACCAAGCCAAATGCCGCATAGGCAAGAGGCCAGTAAGAAAGGCAGTAGAAGTAGCAATAAATGCCCCGCACTGGCGAGGGTGTTGACACCATGTGAGGTAAAACTGGCACCAAAGTAGTACATGCTGAGTAGATAATAAACAGCAACAAGGACAATGCTGCGTACCAATATTAATCGTAGTGGTGTGGTATGACTCCAATAGCCATTTCCGTGCTTTTGTGTTCCGCCCATTAATCCTGCCGCCATGATCATGGTTTGTTGTAAGATCAAAACAAACACCGCTGGGACAACGTAATCAACATAACCCATGCGTGGGTTAAAGGTCGGTTTTAGGTTGATGCTTGTGGCGGAATAGTGCTGAGCGGCCAGAGAAAGCGGTTCTCCTTCCATCACTAAACGTGACACTTTACTTTTCGCGGCTAAGGTTCCACCAGCTTGCGATAAGCCCTCAACGATGGTGCCGTACACTAGAAAGTAAGAGGCATCGCCAGCGTAGGCCAGTGTTGGACTTTTCCCAAGCAGTAGGTCTTTATAAAAATGTTCAGGAATCACTAAAATACCGCTAACTTTGCGGTTAAGAAACGCCTGCTTGGCATCTTCAATGGTACTGTCTCGTTGAATCACTTTGACTTGTGGCGTTGCGTCAACCATGCGTTCTAGTTGGTAACTGGCTTGGCTTTTATCGAGATTGACTATCGAGAGTGTCTGCTCGCGTGGAGTTTGCTGCGTATAAGGCAAAGGGTATAAAAAGGAGTAAAAAACCACGCCACCAAAGACAGTCAACAGCACCACAGGGTTAGTGAATAGCGCTTTTAGCTCTGCTTTCAGTAGAGCAATGAATCGCGTAGTTTCAGTCATGGTTGATTCGCTCGGCTTGCTTGTGTTTACGGATAAGAATCAAAGTGAGCAGCAGCGGCAATGCATAGCCCAGCATTGGCACTAAATACTTCAGTGATGACAACAGCTCAGCGTTATAACTCACTTGGCTTACTTGCACTTCAATGTAGTGACTCACTGGTAGCAGGCTTCGCCACCACTGCGCTAGAGTATTCATATCCGTCACTGGGAACGTAATGCCCATAAACGCAAAACTTGGTGCGGTAAAAGCGCCAGCAAAACTCATCGCTCTTGCCGGATCGAGTGTTAGAAAGAAAAAGAGTGCGCCCATGATCATACAGGCGAGCGTCATTGCAAGTTGTGCGATAATCAATAGAGCAAAACTGCCGTGCATTGGCCACATTAATATTTGATAAAACCAGATTAAAAAACCAATCCCTTGCAACATAAAAATCGGCAGATAACGCATCAATGTTAGCGTTAAAATTCGTAATGGCTTTTCTCCAAGCCACGTTTGCAAACCAAAGTGACGATGGTTTGCTGCCAAAATCATAATGGTACTGACCACGACAACGATTTGCCAAAGAGCGGGTACAACCGCCGAGACTAAAAATTGCGCATAGTTTGTATTGAGATTAAACAGGGGCGTAATCTGTGTCCTGATTGGTACGGCTCGCCCCATCGCACTCAATGTGGTTTGTTGGCTAGTCGCTAGGTTTTTTACGACATCCACTTGGGCATTGAACGTACTTTGTGCTTGAACAATAGCAGAGTTGATCAATCGTCCAACCAAAATGTATTGGCTATTGAAGAAGGTCGATACTTGTGGCTGCTCACCACGAAATATTGATTTATCAAATTGATACGGAATGACAACGTACGCGTAAATGTCACTTTCAATTAACGCAGTTTTGGCTTGATTGACATCTTGGAACTGGTGCGTGACTGCCATGGTCGAGGTTGCATCGAAATCTCTTATCAATTGACGTGACAATTGGCTGTGAGACAAATCGACCACGCCAATCGGCAGATCGCGCACTATCCCTTGTGAGAAAATCCACCAAATACTGAATGCCAATACTATTGGTATCCAGCTTAGGCTAGACAATAGCCAAGGGTCATGGCGCAGCAGAGGCCATTGAGGGCGAACCTGAATCGACATAAGGCTTATAGCTCAACCACTAAACTCATTCCCATACGCAAACCTTCGACAGGCGTGGTAGGGCGAGCTTCGATTTCAAAGGTGCGTAAATCAAACCCTTGTGAGGCGTCTGTTGATCGCCATGTGGCGAAATCACCCATCACTGCAATGTGGGAAACGATAAATTCTACTTTGGCTTCTAAAGCAGGTAAGTAAGCCGTAAATGTTGTGCCTTTCGTAAAATGCTTGAGTTGATCTTCGCGTACGTTGAGCACCGCCCATGAGTCTTGGGTATCCACGACAGTCACGACAGGGAAGCCCTGTGGAGCCAGTTCGCCGCTTTGCAGCAGTACTTGGGACACTTCACCGTCAAACCAACTCTCAATTTTAGTGTCCGCGGCATAAGCTTCAACTTCCGCTACGGCACCAGCAGCCATACGTTCTTTTTCCGCGGCAGCGAGTTTAGTTTCAGAGCGTGCGCCTTCTTTGGTCATTTGATACATCTGAAAAGCGGCGCTTTCAGTATATTTAGCGGCCTGCCATTGGGTATTCGCTTCATCACGTTTTTGTTCAGCGACGACACCATCACGGTAAAGATTATTGACACGCAAATAGGTCTTTTCCATTAAATCCGCTGCGGCTTTGGCTTTAAGCCATTGATCTTTTGCCGCTTGGATCTGCTGATCGCGTGCGCCTGTTTCTGCTTCTTTAGCCAGTGCGCCCGCCGCTTTTTGACCCGCAATCGCTTGATCTAATTTAGCTTCAATTTCAGGGCTGTGCAGCGTGAAAATGAGCTGGCCACGTTCAACGCTATCGCCTTTGCGCACCAGTACCTGATCAATACGGCCGGGAACTTTTGAGGAAATACTGTATTGTTGAGATTCAATTTGACCTTGTAAGCGGACAGGTTTAGGTTGAGATGCTTGGTAAAAGCGATAGCCTACCCAAGAGATCGCCACCACAGCAGCAAGAGCAATCAGTGTTGGTTTTACGGCTTTCATAAGGCATCCTTTTGAGCAGGTGATTCGTGAGTCATTGATGAGTGCAACAAAATCGCTGATTGTGTGTAGATAGGGAAAGTATTCATTTCACTGGTCAATGCCAGTAACTTATTTAAAGAAAGTAAGTAGTTGAAGCTGGCTAATGACTGTTGCGTTATACTCGCAAGGTAGAGCTCTGCATCCACTACATCTAAAGACGTTGCTAAACCCTGACTGAATGCCTTTTGGCGTAGGTTCAGGTTTTCATTAGCCAGTGTGAGACTTGAGTTTAGTCCCATCACTTCTTCCAATGCTTGTTCGGCTTCCAAATAGGTTTTTTCCACCAACACGCTCAAATCTTGCTTAGCTTGCGCCTTTAAGTAACGTACTTGTGAGACTGCGCTGTGCGCTGCTTTGACTTGATCGCTGCGACCCGATGTTTCAATTAACGGAATGTTGACCCCAACACCCACTAACCAATCCGGTTTCATTTGGCTGGCCAGCGAATCGTCTTCATGTAGGCTGTAATCACCGTAAAGGTAGACTTCTGGATAGTATTTGCCTTTTTCAGCTTTGATCAAGCTGCTTGCTTGCTTTTCTTTTGCTTCAAGTAGTGCCAAGCCCGGATAGGTATTGAGCGTTTGCTCCACAAAAACAGAGAGCGGCGGTAAACGGTCATTGACAAACAGTGAACCACTTGGCTCGACTTTTTCTGTTTGACCTAGAATTTGGGTTAGTGCGCTTTGGGCAATATCTAAGGTTTTTTGTGCTTTTTTGCGTTCAACCGTTGCTTTATCTAATGAGGCTTCAGCTTGTAGCCGTTCCACATGGGCAATTTGTCCTTGTTGCTCTAACTTTAGTGCATTATCACGGTGCTTGGTTAGCCCTTGCTCAACGGCTTGGCGAGTCACTAAAACCTCTTTTGCCAAAAGAACACTAAAGTAATATTTGCTCAAGTCTTCATAGCGCGCTTGTGTTTCCATTGCGAGCTGGCTTTGTGCTTCTTCTTTTTTACCTTCCGCAGCGGCTTGTGCGGCGCTGATCCGTCCGCCTGTAAAAATGGGCCAAATAGCGCGAATCGAAGAGCTGAAAATATCACGTTCGGTGATGGTTGATGTGATGGAGCCAGCACTGGCGAGTATTGGTCCTAAAACTGGCCCCAAAGATGATGGGATAGATTGCCCAGTGCTATCGAATATCTGCTTTCCTGACAAAGTAACATCTTGGTCTAAACGCGTGTAGTTTGCACCAATAGAAACAGCAGGCAAATTGAGACTGTCTGTGGAATTTTCAATATGCTGATAGCGTTCGACATTTGCCCGCCCAGCGGCAAGTGAATTATTGCTCTGTTGCAAAAGATCCCATGCTTGTTGAAAGGAAATCGGCGCGGCGAAAGAAGGGGCTGCACCAAGCAGAGTAAAGACGAATAGGCTGAGTGTTTTCGCTTTCATGCTAAGCTCGAGTAATAATAATTAGAGTTAATGCTCTAGTTTTTTGCTGCGGAAGTCAACAGTGTGATGGGTTGAAATGTCGAAACAACAGCAAGTGATATGCGCTAGCATGAAGCGCATATCATCAAAATTCAATATTTAAATTTAATACTTATGGTAAGAAGGGCAGAGATAATCGGCCCGCCAAACCAATTTTTTACTACCTCTCACGTTTGTACTACCTTGCATCGTGGTCAGCACGTCCTTACCCGACATCTGCGGGAAAGCGAGTAGCACTCTCAGGTCATCATTTGACTCAGTCGCTATTTCTTCATAAGCCCGAACGTGAGTAAAGGTTGACTGTAAATGGTTAAACAGCATATCTCGGGAAAGGCAAATTCCAAAGGCATCGCGTTTCATTGTAAGTGTCCTTCTGACAATGTTATGAATGGAATCGATAGCAATTGGTATGGTTATTATAGGGCTATCTTTTTGTGAGGTTTCCTCATCATCTTCTTCACTGCACAATTAGTATACAAATGCTTTGGCATTATAAGATAAAATTTTTCTAAAATAGGTGTGATATAGATCACGAAACAATCATGATAATTTTTTATAAAACCTTGTGCATATTCTGCTTGGCAAGTCTTCGAAATAGATTGCAATAAAACGAACCAAAATGGTGCGTGGAATGCGTAGTATTGTTCACAGTTATTCGTTTCTCTCTTCGCTCAAATGTTAAATAAGTGTTAGCTTGTATGCAGAGTTAAAGAGGGATTTATGGTGTGGAGTAGTATCAGTTTTCGTAAGCGTATGCTGATCATAATGACCCTTTCAGGGTTGATTGAATTACTGCTGTTAGTTGCCGCTGGTTTTGTGTACATCAAACATTCTCAAGAAGAAGAGATGGGCTTAAAGGCCTTAGGGGTTGCTTCATTTCTTGCTCAAACTCCATCAGTGGTCGATATGCTTGAATCTGGTAGTGGGGTGGATCACCAACAGCGTTATCGAGAGTTAACAAAATTAATCGGTGCAACCTTCATTGTTATCGGCGATCAACATGGGATCCGCTTAGTCCATCCTGTTGATGAACGAATTGGTCTTCCCATGAAAGGGGGAGATAATGATCAAGCTTTGCTACATGGTGAGTCATACGTTTCTTTTGCTCAGGGTTCATTGGGTAAATCCGTGCGTGGAAAATCGGCGGTAAAAAATGCCCAAGGACAAATCGTTGGTGTGGTGTCAGTTGGTTACTTAATAGAACGACTACAAGATAAAATTGAACCTTTTCTCATCTATCTAATTGGGATGGCACTGCTGGTAGTGCTGGCGAATGCTGTACTTTCCAGCTACGCCTCACGCCGTTTTCAGAAAGCGATACTCGGTTTTGAACCAGAAGAGATTGGCCGATTGTATGTCGAACTCGATGTCACCATGAGTACCTTAAAGGAAGGCATTTTAAGTATTGATGAGGCGGGTATTCTTCGTTCCATTAATAAAAGTGCGTGTGAGATTTTGGCGATTAACCGAGAGAAAGCGCTTAATCAACCACTTTCTCTGTTTCTGCCTGAAAGTGATCTCATGAGTGTTATTGAAAGTGGCACGCCTGATCACGACATCGAGCTGTACCTCAATCAACAGCGTCTGATCGCCAATCGAAGTCCGATTATTGTTGACGGTAAAGTGGTTGGGGCGGTGTCCAGCTTCCGCCTCCGAGATGAAATCAACGAGTTAACTGAGCAACTCTCCCAAACCAAAGAGTATGCTGAAATGCTTCGCTCTCAAACTCACGAACATCGCAACAAACTCAACACCATCAGTGGGCTTGTACAGATGGGAGAGCTGGAAGCGGTTCAGCATTTAATCGGCCAAGAAACGGCTCATTACCAATCGCTCATTGAATTTCTACGCGAGACAGTTAGAGATCCACTCATTGCTGGAATGCTGCTGGGTAAAACTGAGCGGGCTCGTGAACTCGGTTTGGAGTTAGTCGTTGAAGAGGGATCGCGTCTAGAACCTTTGCCGCAGCGTATCAATGCCGAAGATATCGTCACTATCTTGGGTAACCTGATTGACAATGCATTTGATGCGACACTCACGATGATCCGCAATGAACAACGGGTGACACAAGAACGACGCATCATTGAAGTGTCACTCAGCGATTATGGTGCCGAAATTATTCTTGAAGTGGATGATAAAGGGTGTGGTTTACCCGAACAAATGTCGCCACAGCAATTATGGCAAAAGGGAGTCTCTAGCAAAGCAAAACATAACCGAGGTGTGGGTTTACACCTGGTAAAACAGTTAGCTGATCGCTATCAAGGGCAGCTAGAAATGAAAAGTAATCAAGATGTTGGAACAAGAGTTACGGTTTATCTGCCTAAGGAAGAACAAGTATGAATACCCGTGTCATGATCATTGAAGATGATATCGCGATTGCGCAATTACATCATCGTTACCTGACACAAATTGAGGGATTTGAAGTCATTGGCATTGCAACGACTCATGCCGATGCCCAATTGCAGTTAGATATCCTCAAACCCGATTTAGTATTGCTGGATGTTTATCTACCGGATGGTACGGGGCTCGATCTCTTACAGAAAGTTCGAGGCAATAACCAAGGCTGTGATGTAATTTTGATTACTGCAGCGCGCGATGTTGAAACGCTACAACAGGCAATGCGTGGTGGCGTAGTTGATTACTTGCTCAAGCCAGTCATGTTTCCCCGTCTTGAATCGGCATTGAAGAAATACCAAACCCAACAATTAGAGCTGGGCTCCGTGGCTGATGTTGACCAAAACGTAGTTGATAAAATGTTGACAGCCAATACCAGTGAGCTTCCCACTCATCTGCGTCTTCCCAAAGGAATTGATGGGGTTACGCTAGACAAAATACGCCATCTTTTTAATACACCATGCAGTTTGACCGCGGACGAAGCGGGAGAAAAAATTGGCGCAAGTCGAACCACGGCAAGGCGTTATCTGGAATATTTAATCAGCAGTGGTGAGCTAACCGCCGACTTAAATTACGGCACGGTTGGTCGCCCGGAGCGTTGCTATAAAAAAGTTGTGCGTTAGGCCGAGAGATTTAATGGGTTAACCGCATGAAATTTAATGCTATTTAATCACGTCGTTCGTATTGTTGATGATGAATGCTTGCGATCAACTAGACGGCGTTTCAAACCCCATCTAAAGTTTAAGGACAAAAGGCAGATAACATCATGTAGGAGAGAGGATGAACGTAATCAAATATCTGCGTACTATTCTACCTATGTGGCTAATCAGTGTGTTGGCATCATCACCTGCTTATCCCGCTAGTCTTGAAACACTAACGTATTATACAGAGGCCTATCCCCCTTTTAATTTTATGAATCAGGGCAAAATCACTGGAATTTCGGTTGATTTACTTCAAGAAGCCGCTAAATTCTCAGGACATGACGTATTATTGAGCCAGATCGTATTGCAACCGTGGGCTCGTTCTTATCGCTCTACCATTTTGAAAAAAGACGGAGTACTTTTCTCGACAACAAGGACGTCACACAGAGAGGAATTATTTCATTGGGTAGGCCCAATTGATGACATCAAAGTTTCGGTAATTGCACGTAAAGGCAGTAATATCAAACTTGGGGAACCTTTAGAAATTACCTCCTATAAGATCGGGGTGATAAAAGATGACGTCGGCGAACAAATGCTGTTGCAATATGGTGTTCCGAGAGACTCAATGCAAGAAGCAACGGATGTCACTATGTTGGCAGAGCAGTTAGTGAAAAAGCGTATTGATTTGATTGCATACGATGAACGGTCAGCCCATTGGTGGATAAAACAAGCAGGATATGCCCCCGATCAATTTGAAACACTTTATGTGTTAAAGCAGGGATTACTTTACTATGCTTTTAATAAAAATATAGACCAAACACTATTAGACGATTTACAAATGGGTATTGATAAAGTAAAGAACACGGTTAATGAAGACGGTGTTAATCGATATCAAGCCATATTAAACAAATACCAATAACCATTCTTAAGATTAGTGACCAGTATGAGCAACCCAAGTAGTACAATTTTGACAGAGAGTGGTACCAACGAACTTGAGATTATTGAGTTCCATTTAGAAAAGGTACTGCCAGATGGACGCACGAAAACCTGCTATTACGGCATTAACGTTGCGAAAGTTAGGGAAGTGATACAAGTTCCTGATACCACCGATTATCCCAATGCTCAGCCGCATATGATCGGTGTATTTTCGTCACGTGATGTACTGACTCCGTTAGTTGATCTTGCCGGTTGGCTTGGTGTGCCTACTAATCCAAGCCTTGATCGAAAGTTTGTTATCGTGACGGATTTTAACCGCATGACCAATGGCTTTTTGATTGACAGCATTAGTCGTATTCACCGTATTTCTTGGAACGATGTTGAATCGCCGAGTCAGTTTTTAGAAGCGGGTGAGCAAGATTGCGTCGTGGCGGTTGTTCGCAAAGACGGCAACCTGATCATGATTTTGGATTTTGAGAAAATCATCGCTGACATCAACCCTGAATTGAGTATGGAAAAATACGATGTCACGGTGGACAGATCGGTCGACCTCAACCAAAAAATGATCAGCAAACGTAATGCGAAAACCATCATGGTGGTGGATGATTCGGCGTTTATCCGCAGTTTAATACAAGACACATTAAGCTCTGCAGGCTACAACATTATTGCGTGTAAAGACGGTGGTGAAGCCTATGAGAAATTGATGGAAATTGAAAAAGTAGCCAAGTCCGAAAACGTACCCGTGACAGAGTTAGTGAATGCGATAGTAACGGATGTAGAAATGCCGCGCATGGATGGTATGCACTTGTTGAAGCGCTTGCGTGACAGCGAAACTTATAAAACAACGCCGATAGTGATGTTCTCCTCGATCATGAGTGATGATAACCGAGCAAAAGCCTTAGCACTGGGTGCTGATGATACCTTGACCAAACCCGAAATTGGCAAAATGGTCACCCTGATGGATAAATATGTATTTGCTTAACCTTTATACTCTTCCCACTTAGAGTTGTTTGGGTATAGCGGTCAGTCTGTGACCAATTAAGGAGAGTCTCATTTGAGGCTCTTTTTGTTTTATCACAATTTTGAACGCTAAGCTCAGCGGCGCGAATAGCGAGTGATGAGTAAGGAGAGATGGGAGGAAGATCAAACTCTATTAGATTGGTCAAAATGTAATATTCTTTCACACTTTATCATTCCTCATTCTACGCTTTGTCTTTCCGATCACGTTTTTATCTTGCTCTCTCTGCTTTCCTTTCATCTCATTTACCCTGAGCGTGAGTGAACTCTGTGTTTTTCTTCTCCTCCCTTGGCTCTACGCCCTGAGAGCAAAATGGCAAGGGGGAGGTAATTGGCGGTGTCAAAATTATAACGTTAGCTTAGGTAGATATAGACATATGTCTACTGATTTATAGGTTTTCTGCCAGCAGTGAGAGCAGGACGAGCACTAACGTTATAAAACGGATTACAACAATGAAAACAAACCTAACGAGAATGACTTTAGCGTTTGCTTCAATTGGTATGCTAGCGGGTTGTAATGACTCGTTAGACGTTCAAGTCATGGATGGGTATTTAACCAATGCCCAAGTTTGGCTGGATGTGAACGGCAATCGTCAATTTGAACAAAACGAACCTCAAGCGTATACCGACCAAAAAGGTATCGCAAAAATTAACGTGGCGGGGCTGCGTGGTGACGTAAAAAATTATTATCTGATGGCTTCTGCTATCAAGGGAAAAACCGTTGACCAAGATATTCCCACCGTCAAAGCGGCGCGCAATTATTCAATGATGGCGCCAGCAAATTATCCGGTGATCAGCCCTTTTACGACTTACCTCAGCGTGCAGATGCAAAATGGTAAGCGAGAGAGTAAAGCGTTGGCTGAGCTGAAAAAGGCGCTGCGTATTCCAACTTTGGATGTCAAAGCGGATTATGTCGATAACCACATCTTGGTTGCTCAATCTGCTAAAGCGCTAGCGCAACTGCTACCTGCTACTATCGATGACTCCAGCTTGCCTGAATTGGCCAATACCTTGAAAAAAGCCAGTAAACGGTTTGGCGATGAGATCAAAAAAGCGCAGCGAGAAAAGAGCGATATTCGCGATAAAACACTGATGCTTGAAAATGGTGAGCCTGTTATTGGCTTTGATAGCGATAGAGATGGCGTAGCCGATTTGATTGACCACTTTCCTTACGACATCCAAGAGAGTATTGACTCCGATGATGATGGCATTGGTGATCACGCAGACCTAGACGATGACAACGATGGCTGGCCTGATGAAACTGAATGGCGATTAGGGACAGATCCTTATGACGCCTTAAGCTTTGCTGCCGATCTCGATGGCGATGGCATTGCGGATGTCGAAGATGATGATATTGATGGTGATGGGTGGAGCAATGCCGATGAAGCGCGTTTAGGAACGGACGCCAATGATGTTTCAAGCGTTCCTGCTGACCTTGATAGTGACGGTATTGCCGATAGCGAAGATGACGATATTGATGGTGACGGCGTGAGCAACGCGCAGGATGTATTCCCACGAGATCGCTTAGAAAGCCTTGATACCAATAACGATGGGCTAGGGGATTTTGCCTCAAGCGACGATGACGGTGATGGCATCCCCGACAGCATTGATCCACAACCGAAACAGGCGGATAACTCGACAACCGAGCCGACCCCAACTTATCAAGAAGCGATCATTTACTACCTGCGTGATGACAATAATTATGACGGATGGGGACTACACCTTTGGAACAACGGTAGCTGTGATTCTGTTTCTGAATCTGCGCTTAATGGCGTGGATTGGGGAAATCCTTACTTAGCCTCAGAAATCGACCCGATTTATGGAGCGATATATCGCATTCCACTTAAAGCAGAACATGGCAACTGCATGAACTTTATTGTGCACAGTGGCAATGATAAAGCGCTGGGCGGCGATGATTTAGTGCTGGATTTTGTCAAAGGCAATACGCTTTATACGCGCCACGGTAGTGCGGTGTTGAACTATTCTCCGAATGAGCAAATTCAAGTTGCCATTGAGGGCGCAGCTGCACATTGGCTTGCGGTAAATCAACTGGCGTGGTTCGATCACAGCGAAGCGGCAAGCTATGAGCTTTGGAGCCGCGCACAAGGCAATGGTGATATCGCCCATCCTGAACAATTCATTCATTACCCATTAACCTTGTCAGGCGTGACCAATAATGCGCATTTCCCACATTTAGCGGGTCGAACAGCCTTCAGATTGGATGTGAGCAATGAACAAGCTAAAGCGCTGTTGAAAACTCAGCTGCTTACAGTGGCGAGAGATGCTGAAGGCAAAGTACTGGTTGCAACAAAAGTACAGATCCCAGGAATAGTCGATAATCTTTACACGGCGGGCAGCGATGATGCCGATGAAGCGAAACTTGGCGCTTGGATAGACGGTGATAGCGCGCATTTTGCGCTATGGGCTCCGACCGCGCAGCAAGTGGAGTTGTATCTGTATGATCAAGATAAAACCCTTCGCAGTACCTCCCCTCAGCCGATGGTTGAAGATCCCAACACCGGAGTTTGGCATTATCAAGGTGAGCGCTCGCTGAAAAACAGTTTCTATCGTTACCGCGTGCAGGCCTACCATCCTAAAACGGCGCAACTTGAATGGATGATGACGACCGACCCGTATTCGCAGTCGCTCAGCACATCCAGCCTTTATTCTCAATTGGTGGACTTAACCGCAGCAGAGTCAAAACCGGACGATTGGGATACTCAAATTATTCCTGAACTGAGTCATCCTGAAGATAACATTCTTTATGAAGCACACATTCGTGACTTCAGCAACAGTGATAGCAAAGGAACAGCGGAATACAACGGTAAGTACCTCGCCTTCTTGGAAGAAGAACGTGACAGTGTTGCGCACCTGAAAAGTTTAAAACAAGCGGGTTTAACCACCATTCACTTACTGCCAAGCTATGATTTAGCGTCGATTCCGGAAGATGAGCAAAAGCGGGTCGATCTTAATGATACGGTCGCAAAACTGTGTGGTATTAACCCGCAAGCGTCGCTCTGTTCTGATGGCACGTCGATGAGCGCGACCATACTTTCTTTGTTGGAAAAAACCGACCCGGATACACCGCAAGCACAAGCATTACTTGCGGATGTTCGGCCGCTTGACAGCTTCAACTGGGGTTATGATCCATTCCATTACAGCGCGCCAGAAGGCAGTTATGCGGTGCAAAGTGATGGTGTGTCACGGGTGAAAGAGTACCGCCAAATGGTGCAAAAACTGCATCAGCTTGGTTTTCGAGTCGTGCAAGATGTGGTCTACAACCATACCTACTCGTCAGGTTTGTATGATAAATCAGTACTGGATAAGACCGTGCCCGGTTATTACCACCGCTTGAACCCCATCACAGGTGCGGTTGAAAATTCTAGCTGCTGTGACAATACCGCTTCAGAAAACCGTATGTTCGAGAAACTGGTGGCCGATAGCGTCACGATGTGGGCGCAAGATTACAAAATCGACGGTTTCCGTTTCGATCTGATGGGACACCTGATGAAATCAAGCATGCTCAAGATTTATGAGGCGGCGAAAACGGTTGATCCTGACACTTGGTTCTATGGTGAAGGCTGGAACTTTGGTGAAGTCGCCAACGGTGCCAGAGGCGAAAATGCTACGCAATGGCCAATGGCTGGAACGGGAATAGGGACTTATAACGATCGCTTACGTGACGGTGTGCGTGGCGGTGGTCCATTTGATAGCGGTGAGGCGCTATTAACCACTCCGGGTTTTGCTAATGCAGGTGATCGATTTAGTGATGAGCTGAAATCGAAAATGGACTTAATTCGCTATGGCATGGCTGGCAATTTACAAGCCTATCCATTGCAAACCGCCAGCGGCATGACAGTACTTGGCCGTGATTTCCAATACGGTGGTCAAGGCGCGGCTTATACACTTGACCCACAAGAGTCGATTAACTACGTCTCTAAACACGACAATCAGACCCTGTGGGACTTCAACCAATATAAAGCAAAAGCAGAAACCAGCTCAGCGGATAGAGCGCGCATGCAGATCATTGGTCTTGCGCCAGTAATGCTTGGGCAAGGTGTTCCTTTCTTCCATATGGGCTCAGAACTACTTCGCTCAAAATCGATGGAGCGCGACAGTTACGACAGTGGTGATTGGTACAACCGTGTTGACTTTAGCAAGCAGACCAACAACTGGAATGTCGGCTTGCCAAGAGCAGATAAAGATCAGGCCAACTGGAGTGCGATTCAAAGTGTGATAGCCAACCCCAATACGGTGGCTTCCGCGCAAGATATCGCATGGACAGATAATGCCTTCAAAGCCTTGCTGGCGATTCGTGCGCAAACACCGTTGCTCAAGCTAATCTCTGAGCAAGAAGTGTTAAATCGTGTTCGTTTCCATAATACGGGGCCAAATGCGCAGCCTGGCATGATTGTTATGTCGGTTAATGATGGTGTTTCAGTTGGTGCGGATCTCGACCCTAACGTTGAGGCCATTGTTGTCGCCATCAACGCCAATAGCGTTGAGCAAAGTGTGGTTATTCCGAACGCGCAGCGCTTTGAATTACATCCTGTTTTACGCACAGCACGAGATGTGCGTGTTAAAGCGAGCCAGTTTAACAATGGCCGCTTTACCGTTCCAGCCTTAACGGCGGCAGTGTTTGTGATGCCACAGCAGGGCGAGCAGGGTGCTGGCTTAAGCATTGATGCGCCACCAATTGATGTTGCACCTTATGGTTCAACCACGGTGTACGTGCGTGGTTCGATGAACGGTTGGGGAGTTTCAAATCCATTATCCTATCAGCAAAATGGTCTCTACATGTTTGAAGGTTATCTGACTCCCGGAGTGTATGAATTCAAAATTGCTTCTGAAGATTGGAGCACACTAAACCTTGGTTTTGGTGGCTTTAGTATCGCTAGCGGTTCCGCGACATTGGAAAATGCAGAAAATGGCAATATCAAGCTTACCGTAACAGAGCAAGGTGTTTGGAAGTTCACACTGGATGCATCCAACACATCGCAACTGGTGGTTGGCGTTGTGGATATGGGTGTTGACTACGCGTGTTATCAAGACAATAACCCCGCTTGTGATTTGCGAATTTATCAAGTGATGGTGGAATCCTTTGTTGATGGAGATTCAAACGCTGATTACGGCGTTGGTTACGGCAACTCGCACCACCGTGGTGATTTGCAAGGCATCATCAATAGCTTGGATTATATTGCTAGCTTGAACGTTAATGCGTTGTGGTTAACGCCAGTATTTGATTCCTGCGCGGGTCAAAATGGCGATGATAAGCTTGACGCTACTGGCTATTTTGCGTGTGATTATTTCAACGTAGATCCTAACTTTGGCAGCAACGCTAAGCTAAAAGAGCTGATTGATAGTGCGCATGACAAAGGGTTGTACGTGTTATTGGATGGCGTATTTGGCCACACCAGCTCTGTTGGCGTGAAAGCGTCACCGAGCGGCAAGTTACCTCAGCTTCATGACGGAGAAAGTAGTTATCCGGGCAAGTTGGTCACTTATCCTAGCCAAGCGAGTGAGGCATTTTTCACTGAAGTTGCCAGCTACTGGATCCGTGAGTTTGGCATTGATGGCTGGCGTTTAGACCAAGCGTATCAAGTCCCGCTTGAGAGTTGGCGTTCGCTGCGCGCGGCGGTTGAACAAGCATCGCAAGATAACCTCAATGCAGGGAAATCCTGGGGCACATTAGGCTATATGGTCGGTGAAGTATGGCAAGGGGCTGATGACATTACCCTAACTGCGTATGGCAGTGATGCAAACCCAGCGCTCTCCTCAGCCTTCAACTTTCCTTTACGCTATGGTGTAATGCAAGCACTAGCAGTGGAAGAATCTGGCGCAAGCGGTAGCGCTCTGAGTCTAGAAGCCAGTTGGAATAACCGAGCGAAATCGCCTTATCACGCCATGCCAAATCTAATGTTAGGTAATCATGATTTGGTTCGCTTTGGTGACCTGATCCAACGAGGTAATTTAGGCGATTATTATGTGCGACATCTTGCCGCGTTCAGTTTTCTTGCTGCTTATTCTGGGCCAATCACGCTTTACTATGGTGAAGAGATTGGGGATGAAGTCGAAAACTTTGCAGCGCAAGTGACACAAAATTGTGCCGCTGTTGGTTTGTGTGATGATCACGTTGCTCGTTCTAGTGGCAAAGTAGATGGTTCAAGCTTGTCACCACAACAGCAAGCGCTGAAAAACAGCGTCAGTCAACTAATGCTACTGCGCAGCCAATACCCGTCACTGGCTAAAGGGGAGCGGCGTAATGTGTGGATTGACGAGAGTTTGTACGCGGATCTTAAAGTGTACGGTGATGAGCAGATCCTCTATGTGCTGAACACCAGCACCGCGGAGCGGAGATTATCTCTTGATATGGGAAGCGTAAAAGCTGCGACTCAATTGAAGGATTTAATGACTGAAGAGACGATCGCCACGCAAATCGGTACAACGACAATCATCGTTCCGGCTTTAACTGGTCGCTTACTTCGACTGGATTAATCGTTAAAGCAATAAAAGCTCGCTACGGCGAGCTTTTTCCTTCTCTACTTTTTCCTACTAAGGCTCTCATTAATGAGCCTCTCGTTTGATCATTGTCCATTGACAGAAAACACAAGTTGCGACATTTCACTCATTGGCGTAGCTTATCAACCTGAATGACACTCTGGTACACATTCTAGATTCAGCTTACAAGAGAGCCTGCTGCCATGTGGATTAGGTCACCCTCTTCAACAAATCCATAGTAATAAACTGGCCTTTGGGCGGTACTTCGTTTATTAATTAGCGAGTTAGCTAATTACTTCAAAATGGTTTTTATCGTATGACCAACATTTTTATCATTGTTGCACTGCTGGTGCTGTTTTTTGTCTTTATCCAAAAGTACGTGATCAAACACGACGATACCAAAGATTACGCTTATAAGAAGAAAGGGGCGTTACTCAATATGTCGGAAGGCGCCTTTCATAACGCACTGAAATCTGCAGTAGGGGAACACGGTGTGGTGTTGGCTAAAGTTTCAATGGCCAACGTGGTTACCCCAGCGGCAAACTTGAATAAAAAGCAGTGGTTTATCGCCAATAACCGAATCGCCAAAAACTATTTTGATTTTGTGGTGTGTGATGCAAGAACCCTAGAGCCGCGAGTTATCATCGAGTTGGATAACGGAAAAGAACTGCATAAAGGCAAGGTAGAGCGTGAAAAATTGCTGATGCATGTGTGTAAGTCTGCCAACATTCCATTGATTGGTGCGAACATCAAACACAGCTATCAAGTGAGTAAACTAAGAAGGTTACTGGCCGCGCATATTGATTTGATCGAAACCGATAAAGAAGTGCGTTTTTGCAAAAAATGTGGCAGCCCAATGGTGATAAAAATTGCCAGCCAAGGCGAATTCAAAGGCCGACGATTCTTTACGTGTAGCCGTCAACCACAGTGTACCTATACTGAAAATTATAATGTGGTGTATGAAGTAGGCGAGGATCAAGAGCTCTGAGAAATCCAAAGTGTCGAATCATCCACTGTGTCATTGATTTGGCAAATACAAACTTGGTTACGTCCATTTTTCTTCGCTTTATAAAGCTCAACATCGGCTAATTTCAGTAGTACATCCAACTTGTCACCTTCACGGTATTCACAAATACCGACACTTAAGGTCAGTTGGATTCGCTTCGATCCATAAGCGTACAAATGTTGATTAATCGCCTCACGCAGTTTTTCTCCCACATGTTCGGCTTGCGCGATGCTGTTATTAAACAAAGTCACACAAAACTCCTCCCCGCCGATACGGTAGAGGTTATCGTCGCCCACAATTTGAGACATTACCTGCGTCGTATCGATCAGCACCTTGTCACCGGCATCATGCCCATGGGTGTCATTCACTTGCTTAAAATAATCAAGGTCAATCACTAAAAGGCACAGCGTCGTATCCACTTTATTTTGCACAAAGTGAGCGAAGGCGTGAGTGAGTGCCAAACGATTGTGAGAGCCCGTCAACGCATCACGAGATGCGAGGTAGCGTAGCGAGTTTTCGGTTTTCTTACGGCTAGATTCAAAAAGATGAGCCACCGTCCAAATCCCGCAATAGCAAAGAAGTAAGTTGATCATCAACGGGGTTGGGTCATAAGCCGCATTCCATGAGGCTTGAGAATGGATATTGAACAGTTGCGGAATGAGTGCGATGCCTGTAGCGAGACGGCCATGCTTAACCCCTAGCAATAGGTAAAAAAGTACTGGGAAAAACGTTGTCCATAAAAATAGGCCATTGCTTAAAGGCTGAATAAAAGTTCCTACACTGATGATAAAGATCAGAAAATAAACGTAGACACGAATGTGAGTGACTGAATGTGCTTGTTGTTTTGCAATCAAGTAAACGTAATAGGAGTAGCACATGAAGATAAATTCTAATGCTGCTAGCCCGTAGCTGTAAGTGTAAAAAACGTTAAATAGGACGAAGAAAAATGCAATAGCGGTTAGCAGTAAGCTTAACCCACAAAGTACAGAGGCTCTCAAATGATGAGAATGGTTGAATAATCGCGCATCCATGTTACGTCACCGTATTGCATATCGAAGATATTGATAAAGCTTATAGTACGAGATAATTGGTCCGAATCAATGGATAATCTCACATAACTTATACAATGAAATAAATTGGACAGCTTACACCTATTGTTGATCCGGTTATTGTGCTTAAACCCAGAGTTGTGAATAAAAAACAGACAAGCTGGTGATAGATAAGCCAACTGGCTCAAAAACAAAGAAAATAGACTTGCACACAGCAAAAACAGCCGTTAATATCCACTCCGTTCTGAAGATATGCGTCCGTAGCTCAGTTGGTTAGAGCACCACCTTGACATGGTGGGGGTCGGTGATTCGAGTTCACTCGGACGCACCATTTCAGTTGCATGTATCATGATCAAGAACAAAAATTTGGGTCTTTAGCTCAGTTGGTTAGAGCGTCTGGTCGACATCCAGAAGGTCGTTGGTTCGAATCCAATAAGACCCACCAAATTCAAACAAAGCCCGCCACGTGCGGGCTTTGTTGTATCTATAACATACCAAATCAGTATTAGACGAAAAACCCACGCAACGTTATCGCGGAAAATTATTTAACAGCGAAGATGGATTTTATCCTCTAGGAAAAATAAACATTATTCCGAGCATGTTGTTCATTGATTATGTTCCGCAATCGCCCGATTGGATTTAAGTTTGGACTGTATGGCGGTTTTCATCACTGCCACACAGGCAGCTTAATTAAATTATCCCAGATTAAGGTGAAATTTGGGTATAGTGTTTTATTTTTGATGATAGGTGGAAAATGAGCACACACACTGCCGCGCGTTTTTACATTGGTACTTATACGGATGCACCAAGCAATAGTAACGGCGTTGAGCTGATTGAGCTTAATACCATTACGGGTGAACTTAGTGTTTTGCAAGAAGTGATGGCGACGCGTAACCCTTCCTACCTTCTTGAAACCACCAAGGGCTTTTACACTTTTAACGAGGTAGAAGCGAGCGACAACCCACAATTGATACACCTTAATAAGGGTTTGGTTTCTCAAGTGCCACTGTCGGGTAGCTATGCATGTCATCTTGCTATTGATGCCAAGCAGCGCTATTGCGCTGTGGCGCATTATGGGTCGGGTAATGTGAACATTGTTCGTTTGGACGACACTGGCAAACCTGAGTTATGCATCGCTGATCTATGGATTGATGGTCAGGGGCCAAATGCAGAGCGCCAAACCTCACCTCACGCTCATCAGGTGGTTTTCCTTAAACAGTCGTCGCAACTGGTTGTGGTCGATTTAGGGAGTGATGCAATTCATTTTTTCGCCATCAACAGTGATAATCAGGCATTTTCATTGGCGCAAACTGTAGAGATGCCTACGGGGAGTGGGCCGCGCCATGTGGTGTTTAATCACGCAGAAACCCGAGCTTTTGTGGTCTGTGAATTGTCGGAGACTTTGGTCACCTTAGTATTTTCCGGGACACAATGGCAAATAGAGGCTGAGTGCGATCTCTTGCCGAATGAGGCGAAAAGTGGAGCGGCTGCGGCGATTAAGTTGTCGCCCGATGAACGTTTTCTCTATGCTTCCTGCCGAGAGCAAAATAAAATCGTTCTTTTTGAACTATGCCAGCCACAACCGCAATGGATTGCCGCATTTGACGTCGGTGGCCAATTCCCGCGTGACTTCACTTTGTCTGCGGATGGATATTGGTTGTTGGTTGCTAGCCAACATTCACACACAATTGCCAGTTATCGCCGAGATGAAACCACAGGCAGGTTGGTTGCCAGCGGCTTTAGCTGCAAAGTTGGCGCGCCAGTCTGTGTGATCGAACAGCACTGTTGCGAGTTATCTTTACCATAAAGAGAGAAATTAATGACTATTCATCGTATTAATCCAAGTAAACGTTGGTCTGACATTACCGTATTCAACGGCATTGCCCACTTTGTGGAAGTGGCTGATAGCGATACAAAAGCCGATATGAAAGGGCAGGTTGAGCAGATCTTAGCCCAAGCTGAGCAGCAGTTGACGGCGATCGACAGCGACAGAAGCCGCGTGTTATCGGTGACAATTTATGTCACAGATTTTGCTCATTTCGCCGCTTTGAATGAAGTGTGGGATAGCTGGTTTCCAGAAGGATGCGCACCAAGCCGAGCCTGCGTTCAAGCGCAATTGGCAAGCCCTGACTATCTGGTTGAAATGGCTTTTGTTGCCGCAGCTGGCCCAAAATTTCAGTAAATACGTTTCTTACGATGTGATAAAAAATGGCGCTAAAAACAGCGCCATTTTTTTATCTCAAAGCTTGATGATCTTAACGCTTCTTAACAGGTTATCTGCTTGCATATGAGTGAGTTACGATTCATCGAAATGCTCAGCTTGCTCAAGCCACAATCCATTGATTATACCAAATGCGCAGGCGAGTAATACGCCAAGAACCCAACAGAAATACCACATCAGTTATCTCCTTTAGTACAGCGATGTGCTGTGGTTGCGAATGTAATCATCACTCAATCGACCGAACATTTTGTAGTAACCCCAAGCCGTGTAACTGAGGATGACTGGCACCACTAAGATGGCGACAAGCGTGATGATATTGAGTGTTTTCTGGCTGGATGTGGCATCCCAAATCGTCAAACTGTGTGATGGCATTAAGCTTGACGGCATGATCATCGGAAATAGCGCCACGCCTGCCGTAAAAATAATGCATGCAATAGCAAGGCTAGAGAATAAGAATGCCCCGCCAGATGCTCGTTTCAGGCTTGCCCATATGCACGCCAATAAGCTCGCGATGCCCACGCAAGGGATCAACCACAGCATGGCGTGTGCTTGATAGTTATGCAGTAAATGACGAGCGATGCTAACCACCTCTTTATGCAAGGGGTTTGAAGCGGCATCCGTGACAATTGGGCTCACGATAATATAACCCGCCATGTTGGCTGCCAAGAATCCGCCGATGAGAAATAAAGCCACGGCAATGCTGGCACTGACGACCGACGCGCTATGGGCTCGCTCGCATAACACATCACAAGTTTTGAGCTGTAAAAACGTTGCGCCTTGAGTGACGACGATGGCAAGGCTGAGCAGGCCACACAGTAGTGGAAATGGTGTGAATAGATCCCAAAAATGGCCTTGGTAATCGAGCATCAATAAGTTATTGAGCTGAAAAGGGACTCCTACCAATAAATTACCAAAACCAATGCCAAAGATGAGGGGCGGCACAACGCCACTGATGAACAGTGAGTTATCGCACGCCTTGCGCCATGAGGGGTTATCGATTTTTGAGCGATAATCCATACCAATTGGGCGCAGCCATAACGCAGCAAGTAGCAACATCATCGCTAAATAGAAACTAGAAAATGCGGTGGCGTAAACCAGTGGCCAGATGGCGAAAATCGCACCGCCAGCAGTAATCAACCACACTTGGTTGCCATCCCAATGAGGCGCGATACTGTTGATCATCACTCTTCGTTCAACATCACTGCGTCCCAAAATGGGCAGTAGCGCTGCAACGCCCATATCAAAGCCATCGGTGATGATAAAACCAATCAATAGCATACCGACAATCGCCCAAGTCAGCAGACGTAAGGTTTCGTAATCAAACATTGTGTTCTCCCTTAATGGTGTACGTGAGATAGAGATCCGTGCCCATCTTGCGTTTCAAAATGGTAACGTCCGGTATGTAGGGCGCTTGGTCCGCGCCGAGCAAACTTTACCATCAGGTACATTTCCACCACCAAAAATGCGCTATAGAGTAAGTAAACTAGGCCCAGTGAAATCCATAAATCGCTGGTTGATAGGTTAGATACGGCCATATTAACCGGAAGCACTTCACCGATAGCCCAAGGTTGGCGGCCAAACTCAGCGACAAACCAACCCGCTTCGCTGGCAATCCAGGGAAGTGGAATAGCGAATAATGCCGCCTTAAGTAACCAAGGCTGAGTACCGATTTTTCGCCGACAAATTTGGATGAAACAGAGCCCAATGACAGCGAACATCGCCATACCGCAGGCCACCATGATGCGGAAGCTCCAAAACAGAGGTGCAACTTGCGGAATGGTATCTTGCGCGGCTTGTTTGATTTGGCTTTCAGTCGCATCAGTTACTTTGTCGGTGTATTTTTTGAGTAATAAACCGTACCCCAAATCCTCTTTTAGCGTTTCAAACTGAGCGATGTTTTGCGGTGAATCGTCACCATTGCGTAAGGCTTCCAATAACCCGTAAGCGAGCATGCCATTGCGAATGCGCTCTTCACTGCGCGCCATCAAATCTTTTAAGCCGATGACGGGCTCATCCAATGAACGCGTGGCGATAATACCCATCAAATAAGGGACTTTAATCGCCGCGTCTGTGTGCATGGTTTCTTGGTTAGGTAGCCCAAACAGAGTAAAAGAGGCAGGGGCTTGTTCGGTATCCCACTCGGCTTCAATGGCGGCCAGTTTCACCTGTTGTACTTCACCTAAGGTGTAACCTGACTCATCACCTAGCAATAAAGTGGCGGTAATGGATGCCATGCCAAAAGCGCAAGCCACAGCAAATGAGCGACGCGCAAAGGGAAGGTCGCGCTTTTTCAATAGGTAGTAAGCGCTGATACCCATGATAAACAGCGCGCCTGTGGTGTAACCCGCCGCAACGGTATGCACAAACTTCACTTGGGTTACTGGGTTAAAAATGACCTCAGCAAAGTTGATCATTTCCATACGCATGGTTTGGTAGTTAAACTCGGCACCGACGGGGTTTTGCATCCAGCCGTTGGCCATCAAAATCCACAATCCAGAAAAGTTAGAGCCTAAAGCGGTTAACCAAGTCACGCTTAAATGCTGACGCTTAGAAAGGCGATCCCAGCCGAAGAAAAATAGCCCAACTAAGGTAGATTCAAGGAAAAAGGCAATCAAAGCTTCGATCGCCAGTGGGGCACCAAAAATGTCACCCACATAATGAGAGTAGTACGCCCAGTTGGTGCCAAATTGAAACTCCATAGTGAGACCGGTGGCAACGCCAACGGCGAAGTTGATGCCAAACAGCTTGCCCCAAAAGCGAGTCATGTCTTTGTAGACGGTTTTTCCGGTCATGACATACAGTGATTCCATGATCGCCAGTAAAAACGATAAGCCAATGGTCAGCGGAACAAAAATAAAATGGTAAAGCGCCGTACTGGCGAACTGGAACCGTGACAGTTCCACCACATCTGTAAGCATAAAGTCTCCCTCCCGCCACCAAAATGGCAGGTAAGATAGTCAGAGATGAATGTGTGATTGATAACACCTGCCACTTGAAGCTGCGGGCGGCAACTTCAAGTTAGTAGGCATCATTAGGTGTTAAGCAGTTTGAGGCGTGCGAGTGAATGGTTTTTTTAGCCAGTAGTCGAGGCTGACGTAGCGGCCACCACCGTAAATGAAAAGAACCATCAGCATCACAAAGTAAGTAGCCGCAAATTCCATCCCGTTATTGAGCATTACAGGATCGCCAAGTTCTGTGATGTAGTTGTAGCGGCCCGGAAAATTGACCGCCAACCATTCAATAAAACCGTTTAAGCGCACCGTCGCTTCCATACTGCTGGTGGCAATCGCGTCCCAGCCATGTTTCCAGTGCACCATTGCGCTCGCCACACTCATCATGAGAATCATAGGGATAGCCATAATGCGAGTAAAAAGACCAAGTGCGATGCATATACAGCCGAGAACTTCTGTCGCGGCGGCTAAAAATGCCAGCAGTTCTGGAAAAGGTAGATTTAAACCACCATCGGCGGTTGAGGCGCCAAACCAAGCAACGGTTCCAGCGAAACCAACCACTTTGGAATGAGCGCCGACAAAAATCACCGGCACGAGGAAAAGTCGAATCGCAAGTAGTACTATAAAATCGAATTTTTTAAATTTTTCGATCATGCCATCGTACCAATTGAGGGCTGAGTGAATCATAGAGTTTCTCCTAATAAATACAGGCTGATGAGTCCTTGTTGCTGAAACGTTTGAACCCACGCCAAAAAATGGAAGTTGGATAGGTGTTGAGCTATCTGTTGTTCTAGTTGCGTTAGTGACTGCGCTGGGGCGTTTTGAATCATCTGAATTAGGGCGATATCCACTTCTCTGAGTTTTTGTGATACCACCTGATGCGATGCATGACGAAATACCCCATAACAGACCGTTTTCTGTTCTTGAATCAAAAAAGTGACCGATTCTGGATGGACAAGAAAAGGCACTTCGACCAGTTTTAACGCTGGGTTAAGCTGTATGCAAAACGCCTCCGGTTGAGCTTCAACATCATCCCACCACACGTTGAGATTCGGCACATGAGCGCTATCCATTTCAGCATTGAAAACGATCCATTCATATTCAAGCAGTGCGATTTGCTCAGCACTGAGGTTAACACTGGCGTTATGGTTATTTTGCTGTTGGATAAACTGAACAAATTCAGTCGCAATCTGATGGAACTCAGGCTCCATAGCGCCATGTATTACCAGCCATTCGTCCGTCAAAATGTAGAGTGTTTCCTCGTTAAGTTGAGCGTAAAACAGAGGAAAAGTGTGCTTAATGACAGAGTAGATATTCGCTCGAATGAACTCTCGATAACGGCAGGGCGGTTCGCCTTGCGCGACAGGAGAGCGGATCACGCAGGTCAGTGCGTGCATTGACATACTCATGTTCATTGGTGGTTTAAGCATGGCTACGCTCCACATCGATAACTAATGATGGCGCTGGTTGCATAATATCGTGATGGATAGTGCGCAACTCTTCAGTCAAAACCACCAGAGGAGGCACATGATGATCACGTTCAAGCAGCAAAGGACGGCTACCTTGTTGAGCGTAAGCATAACGAGCCAAGTCAATCACCTCTTGTTGTACTGGTTTGCCATGGGTATCGAGCAAGAAATCTTCGCGCTCTTTTAAGTGACCTGCGATGTGGTAATAGCAGATCGCTTCGCTCGGTAAAGTGGCCAACATGTCAAACGGGCAGTAATTGTGGTTACGGCTATTCACATACACATTATTGATATCAATCAGCAGCTGGCAGCTGCTGCGCTCAACTATCTCAGCAATAAATTCGCCTTCGGGGATCTCCTTGCCGTAACTGTGGTAGTAGGAGATGTTTTCCAGCACCAAAGGGCGTTGCACAATATCTTGAACGCAGTGAATGCGATCGACCAAGTAAGCAATGCTCTCTTTATAGCGCGGGATAGGCAGCAGTTCATACAAGTACCCTTGGGCATCACGCGAAAAGCTCAAATGCTCACTGTAAATGTCGATGTTAAATTCATCTAAAAATGCCGCTACCTTTTTCACAAACGTTTTGTTCAGTGGCTGACAATCGCCAATCGACAAACTCAGCCCATGTGCAATCAGAGGATAGTGCTTTGCTATCTGCTGTAACTGCTCGCGTTTAAGGCCGCCCATGTTCATCCAGTTCTCCGGAGCAAGCTCAAGGAAATCGATGTCGGGATGGTCAGGCAACTGGCATAGCAAATCGACGTGTTCGCTACGCAAGCCGATGCCTTTTGAAGTGCGATCTATTGCCCGCATACACCACCAGTGATTTTGCTGTTGGTTAGAGTAATGGTTTCAGCGGAAGGTGTGATTCCCTCTGCGGTTAAGCCGCATTTACCATCTCTGGCGCGTACTAAACGTCCTTGCGGATCGCTTTTTAAATCCTGCTTTTCAAAACGTTTTTCAGTACCACATTTGCCAGCCGCGCATTTGCCACCATTTTGCGAGGTGGGTTGCGCACTCACTGGTGCTTCCGTTGACGTTTCTGCAACGCTCATTGCAGGATGAAGAGCAATGGCCGAAGTCATCGCAATAGACAAAACAATTTTACAATTCATGGGTGATCTCCTTCACGGAACTCATTGGGTAGCTTGAGAGATCACGGGCGGCAATAACTTCGCCGTGATAAAACTGTTTGATGATCTTGGTGGACTCTGATTTATGTTTAAGGCCGACTCCCATCCAGTGGTTGAGCACGAGCAGTTTAGGATTGATTTTGGCTGCAATTTCGCCAATCACTGAAGGTTTAGCGTGCATAAATGCGGAAACTTCATCGGCTGACTCATGAACAGCCATCGGCATGACTAAAATGTCAGCGCCTTGAGCAAAATCGAGAAATGCTGGGTTACTGCCGTTTTGATCGGCAGAAATGACAATAACGCCCTGATCACTTTCAATACGATAAGCCAAACATGGCACGTCCCCATGAGGAATACCGAGTGCGTAAATGGTTAAACCGTCTTGTTGATACACTTTAGTTGGTGTCGTGGTTTTGTAAGGAACATCAGTGATGGTGACTGGGAACAAACCATCGCTGCCATCATACAAACCGTTCAAATAAGCGTAAGCGCCATCTTTGCTATTAAAGAGTGCGTCCATATAGCCTGATAGGCTAGGGAAGGCTGATCCCGCTTGCGGGCCTGCAATATCTAGCGGGTCTTCTCGCTTAAAGAAGTAGCCGCCTTTGAGCAGCGCGGGCAAGTCTGCAACGTGATCGGTGTGAAAATGGGTAATGCCTAGAAAATCCAAATCTTCCAGTTTAGAGCCTGATTGGCCAAAGCGCAGATACGCGCCGCCGCCAGCATCAATCATGATTTTAGATTTTCCTTTCCACCAAATTACTTCCGCTGAAGAAGAGCGCAGATCATCTGAAATTGGCCCTCCCGATCCTAAAACTTGTAAAGTGAATTCTTTGTCGAGCGGTTCTAACGAGTTTGCGTAAGCACCGATGGCACCGCACGACAAACTGATTGCGAGCACCAGCGCCTTGAGTGGTTGTTTCATGCTGACTACCTTTTGATTGTCTTTTTTATGATATGTGGATACCTAGGGCGAAAAGAGACTTGCGATAAAAGTGCAAGCTTTTTGATTCTCGTCAAGGTGTAGGTGAAAGATATGATTTACGAGGATGTTTGGTCAATCTTGATTTTCTTACCTATTGGTTAAGGTAAATTGAACAATGTGGTGTGATGCAATAATAAGCCTGTTAGATTCTAGGTTTGCACCGCATAGCCAGAACCAATTAATACACATAAAAAAATAACAAATGTTCTATTTAGAACGGCATCACTCCAGTGTTCAGTGATATTTAACCCACGTTTACTTTTAAGTGATGTTATTTTTGGGTGGTTTTGAATAGGGTAAAGCTATTATTTTTTACAAATACCTATGATGTCAGTAATGTTTATGATGAAGATGAAGCCAAGCTATTACGTGATTCCTATGCTTATTGCATTTAATGTCCATGCGGCTGACAGTCAGTGTGATGTGATTTCCAGCCAGTTACACGATGTGAGCAATGGCTCTGAAGCGGTTGAACATTCTGGCGGGTACAGCGTTCGTGACAATCCGCCTATTCGCTGCGCCGAGGTCGTGTTTAAGACCAAACAGAGTTACGACAAAGTGGTTGCTTGGATGAATGATGATTTCACGGCGATTTATGTCGATGGTTCAGAAGCAACGTCCAACATGGTTCGATTTCGAGAGGATGATGTAAAAGCTGGCTACGTGAAAATGAAGGTGAATCAACCAATTACCGCTTATGTCTGTTTTGGTCAATCGAGCGTTCCGATCAGTCAAATAGAGTGCGATATAAAATAGATTGCTTAGCAATGTCAAGTGCCATCTCCCTGAATGGGAGAGCAAATGATAGTCAGGCCTTATCCTGACAAAGCCATACATTTCGATACCCAATCCTTTTCTCATTCAACGTACAATCGCCGCACTTAATTATTGAAAAGGGTTGTTGTAACGATGTCAGCAAAATTTGTACTCTCACCCATTATGGGTTTGATGGTTTGTTTGGGTATGCATACACCAACAGTATTGGCTGAGTCAGTCGCTTGGGATCAAGCTGGTCAGCAATGGCAGACTCAACAATCGCAACATTTTATCGTGCACTTTCGCAGTGAATTGGCCCAGTACGCGGCGCGTTCGTTAGATATTGCCGAGAAAGTGCATCAAGACCTTGCCAGTCAATTCTCAAAGATGCCAGCTGAAAAAACGCACCTAACGCTGGTGGATGACTACGACTATTCCAACGGTTGGGCAACGCCGCTGCCTTATGCTCAAATTCGCTTGATCTTAAATCCCCCCAGCGATGTCAATGGATTGGAAGGCAATGATGAATGGTTGCACATGCTCATCCGCCATGAATACACTCACATTGTTCATATGGAATTAAATGAGCGTGCGGTCACCGGAGCTCGGCGTATTTTTGGCCGTCACACACTGCTTTTCCCGCATGCAATGACACCCTCGATGCTGTTAGAAGGGTTAGCGGTTTACATGGAAAGCCAAAATGAACAAGGTTATGGACGTTTGCACAATAGCCATTTTGCGATGCAAATGCGCATGGAAGTGGCGAGCGGACAACTAGCTGATCTCAACCAAATCGTGGTAGCGAACAAACGTTTACCGCTTGGCAGTAATTACCTCTACGGCGCGTATTTTATTGATTATTTAGCCAAAACGTATGGCGAAGACGCACTCCAACATTTTTTAAGCGATTATAGTGGCTACCTAATTCCGGGCGTTTTCTTAAACCGAAGCGCTCAACGTGCTTTTGGTAAAGACTTTTTTGCGCTTTGGCAAGAGTTCCGTGCCGATCTAATCACGCAGTTTTCAGATCAAATTGTGCAAAGTAAGGAACAGTCTTCGGAGGCTCAATCTCTCGATAGCCAGCCGTTTGAATATCTATTAGCCAATGGTGGATCAGAGCAATTACTGGCTTGGCGTCGTGATGGGGTTGATCGAGCAAATTTAGCGATGTGGGATAGTAAGCAAAATCAATGGCAGCGTTTATTGACTACAAAAAGCTTAACTAGCCTCGATGTTCATCCCCAGCAAGGTATCGTCGCGTCACAAGTGAATAGTTATCTTGATGGACGAGTGTTGAATGATCTTTATCGCTACGTTGATGGGCAGTGGCAGCGTTTAACCGAGCAACAGCGCTTTACCCAAGTACGTTGGAGCCGAGATGGGCAAAGTGTTTTCGCTACCCGTCATGAACAAGGGTTGCCTGAATTATGGCAGGTGACGCTGGATGGACAACAAACTCGCTTATGGCAAGGCACATATGGTTGGGTCATTGGTGATATGGCGCTGTCTCCGACAGGCGACATTTATGCTTCCGTGAAGCAGCCGTCTAGCGCTTGGAATATCATGCGTTTTGTCGCCAAAGAGCAGCGCTGGTTGGCTGTCACTGAAACATCAGCAACCGAGCATCAATTGAGTTTTACCCAAGAGGGTGAGTTGCTGTTCAGCGCCGATTACACGGGGCGTTATCAGATCTACCGAATGGACTTGGCCAGTTTGCAGTTGGAGCAGTTAACCAATGAAATTGGTGGTGCTTTTTCTCCGCAATGGAATCAATCGCAAGGGCTTATCTACCAAGCTTATGAGCATGATGGTTACCATTTGCGCCACATTCCGGCGGTGACGGCTTTCAATGAGGCTCCACTGTCTTCCTTTGCCAAGGTGACATCCGTTGCTTCGACGCCGATATCTCAGGTCGAAAAAAGTGACACTACCGACTACTCACCGTTGTCGACTTTAACGCCACGTTATTGGGTTCCTGTTTGGCAAGGGGATGATAACCAATCGTTACTTGGTTTCTCGACCAGTGGTTCAGATGTGTTAGGGCGTCACCAATATGAGATCCAAGCGGCTTGGGATACAAAAAATGCGTTGGCGACGTACCAATTGGGGTATCAATATGACAACCGTTGGCAAGCGACGCTCAGCCGAGAGCATGAGTTTAAGTTAAACCCATTGACCAATAAAGACGATCGCATTGTCCGTCAAGATGACTTGACGTTACAACGTAATTATTTATGGCATGGCCTCGATGATAACTTAACGTTTGGTATCGGAACTTATTGGCAGAAAGAGTCATTGATCAAAGCGCCTCAAGGTACGCGCTATACACAAGCCAGTGATGAGTGGCTGGCAGGTGCTGCATTGCAATGGGATTACCGTGAAGGCTTATTGAATGTTCCCGGCTATGCGTGGGGTCATTACGCTGATTTGGTATGGGAGTCCAATGTTGGCGGTGATTACTCTGGACAAAAATGGCAGGCGCAGTGGCAAGCACATTGGGACCTCCCGGGGAGCTTCAACCTTACCACTCATCTTGCGGCGGGTTATGCGGACTCAAAAGCCAAAGCGTTTGAGCTGGGCAGTTACGAAGGTGACAGCGCGCAGCTCTATGGCCGCCAACAGATAGCGTTGCGTGGCTACAGCTCTGCGGCTCAAGTAGGGCAAGCCTACGCGACACAAAGTGTCGAACTAAGTCGCTTATTGTATCGCGCTGAACGAAATTGGAATTTGTGGCCAATTGGCTTGGGTGATATTTCAGGTTCTGTATTTGTCGACTCAGGATCAAGCTGGAACGATAACCAAAACTACCAAGCCCTGACGGGGATTGGTGCTGAAGTGCAGATCGATACCATCGTACTTTATGGCGGCACGTTACCAGTACGGATTGGTTACGCTCATGGATTAGACAGTAAATTAGGCAAAGATGAAGTGTATATCAAGCTAACTGCTCAGTTTTAACCGTTTGTTAAGGAGGAAAGGGTCGCATCAAATGCGACCCTTTTTGTGTTGTAAGCCGAAGCAAGGCTTACTGACCACTCAAACATGAGAGCATGGTTATTTTTAACTAACAATGCGAGGGTTATACCTGAAAACGACTCACGGTATTTTGCAACATCGCCGCTAACTGGCTAAGTTCGACGCACGCTTGAGCGGCACTGGAAGAACCTTGTGCAACTTGCTTGGCTGATTCACTAATGCGTTCGATATTGCGGCTGAGCTCTTCGCTAACCGAATCTTGCTCTCCGCACGCACTGGCGATTTGAATGGTCATATCAGCAATATGCGCGCTTTGATTACTAATGTGGTCAATCGCGATTTGAGTTTGGCCACTTTGCTCCACACATTGTCCCATAAGTACACTGCTTTGTGACGTCGCTTCACGAGCACGCAGTGCACATGTTTGTAGGCTTTGGATAATATTGACGATGTCGCCCGTCGATTGCTGAGTTTTGCCAGCTAAAGCACGGACTTCATCAGCCACAACCGCAAAACCACGCCCTTGTTCACCAGCACGCGCCGCTTCAATTGCTGCGTTAAGTGCAAGCAAATTGGTTTGGTCGGCGATGTTGCTTATCACGTCAACGACAACGTTAATTTGCTGTGCTTGCTGCTCAAGTTCTAATACGCGTTGTTCTGCTTGATCAATTTCTTGAGTCACAAGAGAGATAGCATTAGCGACGGAATCCATCTGTTTTGATCCAAGGATGGATTGTTGGTTACTTTCACGAGCGGCGTCAGAAGCGACTTCTGTGCTTCGTGCCACTTCTGCAACCGTTGATTTCATTTGCGTCATGGCCGTAGCAATGTGCATCACCTCGACCTGTTGCTCTTGCATGCCCTGTGATGTCTGTTCAGAGACGGCGCTAACTTCATCGACAGCATGAGATAGTTGAGTCGCTCCGGCGATGATCTCTTCCACCATTGAGCGTAAATTCTCTTGCATACTTGAACACGCATCGGCCAATTCACCTAGCTCATCTTGCCCAATATGCTGACGTGCTAATCGATGGCTTAAATTACCTCCAGCAATGGCGTTCGCTTGCTGTACAACCAACTGTAGTGGCTGGCAGATTAAGCGAGAAAGTAATAGTGTAATGAACACCATAAACGCTATCAGCGCAACGATGCTGCCTGTGGAAAATGAGGTGATAGCTTGAATAAGCGTCATCAGTTCAGAGCGATTTTTGGCAACAAAGGTTTGGTTTAAATTGAGAAGATCGTCAATCGCACTCTCTAGGCGTTCAAATGTAACCAAAGAGGCTGAAATATCCCCTTGAGCTTTTACGATATTTTGATTGAGGATATCGTCATTAAAAGAGCCCAGCGCAGTCAAGTAGTCACGCCAGAGGTTTTTAACTGGCATAAAAATCGAACGCTCGTGATCGGTCCAAACCGCACGCTCATAGGTGGCCAGTGCACTATCAATTGCTTGATAGTGTTCCTGCATCCAACGAATATCCTCCGTAATTTCGGCTTGATCGGTTGCGGAAAGCAAACTGATTTGAGCACGTCGCACAGAAGCCATATTGTATTTGACGTTATTGACCATCATCATTGATGGGAGTGTGTCATCCGTTAGATTGAGTAGGTCATCTTGTATTTCGTTCAATGAACGATATAGGTAATAACCGAAGGCGATGTTGACTAACGCGATAATAGTAAAGGCAAGCGCAATTTTTTTGCGAATGGCTAAATCTTTTAAAAAAGACATGGTAATAAGTGACCTCGGAGTAAAACAACGGAGTTATACCTGTCCCACTTGCAGCATTGCTGTATTGATCACGTTCATTGACGCCATTTCCACCATTTTATTGATGTTTTTTCGGCCTCACTTACTGGTCATCGATAGCATCCTAAGTGGCTTGGGTATCGGGTCACGTCCATATGAAAATAGAGAGATATCCATAAAGTTGTGCATCGTATCACAATTGAAACTTGACTCCTATGGTGTTTTTGAGATTTTTGTGAGTGAGGTATTGGGTGTGAAGAGCTTAGAATAACGCTCAAGACGGTTATTTTAAGCTCTGTTAAGGTCACAATTCTTTACATCTCAACCACCTAGTTTATAGTGATTTCCGTTTTGAATTGAGTGCTAATTGGGTAACGAAAGGGATGGTTGTACTGTTCACTTGGTACTTTTGGCGTTAAGGTAAACGGAAAAAGGTATTTGAATCATGAAATTAAAAACACGTTTACAGCTACTGTCTGCGATCGAACATAAAACTGAAATTCCGATGCTGCTACTATCGGTGGTGTATGTGATCGTCGCTTTACTACCAGATATTGCACCTTTACAACCCGAAGAGCTTGATTTTCTGGAGCATCTGCTTTGGATTATTTGGGCATTGTTTGCAACAGAATTACTTATTAAAGTGTTGCTGAGCCCCAATCCTATCCGTTATATGATTAAGAATTGGCCTGACGTGTTGATTGTGGCCATGCCATTCCTACGTCCGCTCCGTTTTTTACGCATTTTACTGATCTTGCCAAGAGCATGGCGTCAAACAAAGGCGGTACTGAGACAAAAAACGCTCAGCTTTATTGGGCTAACCAGCTTATCGACAGTGCTTCTTTCCGCGGCTTTTGTCTATTTGGTCGAAAAAGGCACGGATAGCCCAATCAATGATTTTTCTGATGCGATTTGGTGGGCAATGACCACGATTACTACTGTTGGTTACGGCGATATGTATCCAATCACTCCATTTGGGCGTGGTGTTGCTGTATTTCTGATGTTGACGGGTATTACACTTTTCGGTTTATTGACCGCGAGTGTCGCCTCATTTTTCATTGAAGAAGATGGGCAATCAGCAGAGCATAATAGTGCACATCACACGAAACAGCTTAATAAAGTGTTAAAACAACTTTCTGTTCAACAACCTGTTCGCAAGCGTTTTCATTTAGCTCGCTACCGTGCTCAGTTGGCCTCTCGTCATAAGAAATAACCACTGAAGTTCTAGCTATCATCGTATTGGAATGCCAGAGATTGATCTAGGTGGTTTTAAGCAGAGTGATAAACTCACTGAGCGGCATAGGTTTATAAAAGAAATAGCCTTGTAAATAGTCAATTTCTCTTTCGTTCAAAAAATCAATTTGATCTTGGGTTTCCACACCTTCGGCGATGGTTTTTAACCCAAGTCGCTTAGCCAAATCGACTAAGTTTTCAACAATGTGGCTAGAGATCGCATCACTACCGATCATGGTAATAAAGCTTCTGTCGATTTTTAAAATGTCAAACTTGAACTCTTGCAAATAGTTCAAACTAGAGTGACCCGTACCAAAATCATCAATTGCCAGCAACACACCTATTTTATCCAATGACTGGAAGAGCTTTTTTGCTTCATCACTATCAATAACCAACTCTCTCTCAGTGAGCTCTAACGTTAAAATATGCTTACGATTGTCGAAGGTTTCAATAAAGTGTTTGCAATCATCAAACAAATTGGAAGCTACGCAGTGCTTGGCTGAAATATTAAATCCAATACTGAAATGCTCTGGAAATTGTGACTGGTGTAATGAAAGTTCATGCTCTACTTGGGACATTAACTGAGTCGTAATAGGAATGATTAGCCCAGATTCCTCCGCTAAGGGAATAAAAAGATCGGGCCTCACTAATCCATGAACAGGATGTTGCCAACGGGCAAGCACTTCGATATGGCAGATCTGACCACTACCATCAACAATCGGTTGTACATACGGAACGAATTCGTTGGATTGAATAGCGCGTTTTACTTCTCCTTGCATTGACGAAGCTTGGCCGAGTTTCCAAAAAACAAATCCGCCTAAACCGATTCCCATTAAGAGAGCTAACATCGCACTGGTTTGTTTGGTGTTTTTAAAATAAAGCCAGTAATCATCAATAGTTAATAGGGTCGATAGTGAATAAGGGTAGCGTTCTGAAGTATTAATGATTGTGGGAAATAACGGTTCGGAAGTTACAACGCCGGTCTCGTCGAGATGATTTTTGCCAACGTGAAAATAAAATTTGCCATAGCCATCTAGTAAAATAAGCATGTTAGTTAGGTAATAGGAACTAACTCCAGTGATCACCATACCCTGTTCGTAAGTTCTGTGAAAAGCTAACACAGGCCGGAGAGGTGTGAGTCGATTACCAGCCATTAAATAGAGCTCACCACTGACATAGCTGTCGATTTGGTAGTGATCGTTTACTTGACCGTTTAACGAATTACAATAAATCGTATTTTGTTTGGCTAAATTGATGGTCCGGATATCGGGAGTTGTCGCCACTAGCTCTCGTAAATAATGAATAGCATCTAGGCAATCCATATTGAGATAGGGTGCTGCACGTTCATTGGCAACATGAGCATTTCTTAGCAGTAGATCAATGTAATCCGTACCTTTTACCAAAACGTTTTGCATGTGATGATTCAAATCAGCTCGTGTCTGCCAAGCGATAATTGGGCTAGCTACAACGATGGGCAGTAAGCAAAATAGTAAGCTAACTATCCACCGTCTACATCGTTCATATTTTACAAATGTCTGCATCTGGTCCGAGTGCTATTTGTTTAATCATGCAGTAAGCGTAGCAAATATCCTCTGAAAATCATCCGTTTATTTCGCAGTTTGCTTGAACTTCAACACGACTTACGTCCTTGTAAGTACAAGCCATCATTTTAGCCAATCCATCGATCAAGCATGTGCTTATCTGGTAGCGCTGTCATTGCCCCTTTTTGAGTGGTGGCTAATGCTCCGCAGCCATTAGCCCATTGCACTGCGTTTATGATATTACCCTTAGTAAACCACTCTTTATGTAATGACAACTGGCACAGCAATCCACCGACAAAAGCATCTCCGGCACCTGTTGTATCGATAGGTTTTACGGCTTTTCCCGTAATCATTGTTTGCATCTCTGCGGTGATCACCAGCGCTCCTTTTGCACCTTGAGTAATGACAATCAGCGGAATGTTCAATTCTTTCACTGAGATTAATCCCTGCTCAAGGCTAGGGCGCTGCGTGAGCAAGAGCAGTTCGTCATCGGAAAACTTAACCACATCCGCCATTGCCACTACGCTCATCACCACTGGGATCATCTCTTCGGAGTTAGGCCAGACCTCTTCTCGTAGATTGGGATCAAAACTGACAAATCCCCCGTTGGCTTTGATGCGTTTAATCGCTTCAATGGTAGTGTTGCGACTCGGTTCACTGGCCAGTGCAATGGAGCAACAATGCAGCCATTCGCCCGCTAAAAAGGTGGGAATGTCTGAACATTGGATGAATTGATCCGCGCTAGGTTTCACCATAAAGGTAAAACTGCGTTCGCCGTGCGAGTCTAAATCGACCACGACGGTTGATGTTCTTTGCTGTTCATCCAACTGCAAATATCGGGTGTCTACTTTCTCTTCGGTTAATGTGGATTGCATAAAGCGCCCCATAGGGTCATTACCCACACGGCCAAAAAAGGCGCTATTACCCCCCAATCTTGCGATGGCAACAGCCACATTCGCCGGAGCACCGCCCGGACATTTTAGATAGTGTGCTTCACCATCAGGAATTAAGTCGACGACCGCGTCGCCTGTCACCCAAACTCGATTCATTTTTTCTTCCAATATCCGTGTTATTCGCTGAAGAAATAAGCCCACTCACATCGAGCGGGCTTAGGAGCATAACAGCCTTGGGGGTTACGCTGTTGCTTGTTTATCAAGCTTTGCGCGCTCTTTGGCACCCAAAACAAGTGTTAAGGTAAAGGCAATGACAAAAGAAATAAGCATGCCAATGATGTAGTAGCTGATTTTCTCTGGGTTAATAGAAATCACTCCTGGAAGCCCAGCCGCGCCTAACGCTTGTGCTTTGACATTAAACAAGGTAATGAATGCACTGGCACAAGCTGAACCGATGATCGCAGCAATAAATGGGTAGCGAAGTTTCAGGTTTACACCGAACATAGCGGGTTCGGTAATGCCCAGAAGGGCGGTCACACCTGATGGAATCGCAATGCCTTTTAATTTGATATCTTTGGTGTTCATACCAACCGCTAAAGCTGCTGCACCTTGTGCGACGTTTGACATGGCCGCAATAGGAAAAATAAACGTACCGCCAGTAATGGCGATGTCAGCCAATAGCTGTGTTTCGATAGCAATAAAGCTGTGGTGCATGCCAGTAATCACAAACGGTGCGTAGATAAAGCCAAACAGTGCACCACCAATGAAGCCAGCAGAATCGTATAGCCAGTTCAGCCCATCACCCAATAGAAAGCCGATATCGCGAGTAATCGGGCCTACCAGTGTGAAGGTTAAAAAGCCTGCAATGAAAATCGAGAGCATAGGCGTCAGTAAATTATCCAGTACGGAAGGGATAATTTTGCGCAGGCCATTTTCGATTTTTGCAAGAATAAAGGCGGAGACTAAAACGGGTAAGACAGAGCCCTGATAGCCGACTTTCTGGATCTCAAAACCAAAAATATTCCAAGTAGGGATGGTGCCTGCGACAGACGCGCCGCCAAACCCCCAACCATTAAGCAGGTCTGGGTGAACCATCAACATACCTAATGCAGCGCCAAGGAATGGGTTGCCGCCAAATTTTTTAGAAGCAGAAAATGCTAACAAAACAGGAAGATAAACAAAAGGGGCGTTAGCGAAGGTGTTGATCATGCTGGCAAGATCAGCCAAGCCTGGGTTGGCATCAATCAGTGACTGCCCTTCGATAAAAAGCCCTGTGGCTGTCAGTACATTGAACAACCCCATCAATAAACCGCCAGCAACGATGGCCGGGATAATAGGGACAAAAATGTCAGACAACCCTTTAACGGCGCGCTGCACTAGGTTCTGCTTTTGTGCTCCCGCGCTTGCAACATCATTGGTTGACATTTCAGCAAGGCCGGTCAGCTTGGCCATTTCCGCATAAACTTGGTTAACGATACCGGAGCCAAAAATAATTTGATATTGGCCAGCGACTTTGAATTGTCCTTTGACACCTTCAAGTGAATCAATGGCTTGTTCATCAACCAATGCGTCATCTTTTAGCGCTAATCTTAAACGTGTTGCACAGTGAGCAAGGGCTTGGATATTTTCTCTGCCACCTAATTGCTCTAATAATTGTTTTGCTATGACTGGATAGTTCATAAC
>NZ_CAWNIB010000293.1:0-15968 GCF_963874405.1 Vibrio sp. V08_P9A1T1 | reverse complement strand
CTAATTTTCGTTATTTTAAATTTGGAATAATTTATTCTAAATAATACAAGGATCGCGCATGTCTGTGATGCATAAAATCGTCAGCCGCCGCACTCAACTCTCTCGTAGTGAATTACAAATCGCCGATTGGATCATCGCTCATCCAGAAAAAGCCGCGCTCGCCACCAGCCAAGCATTGGCCGAACACGCAAAAGTCAGCCAATCGAGCATTGTCAAATTTACCCAGAAAATTGGCTTTAGGGGCTACAGTGAGTTTAAGTTAGCGCTGGCCGAAGAGCTTGGCCGTAAATTGGCGTTTCAGACCACGCCATTGCACAGCAATATTCTGGCTGACGACCCACTGGCGGTGATCGCGCAAAAATTGGTGCAAGCGAAAACAGAGGCGATGTTTCACACCACCAACGCGCTTTCATTTCCCCACTTCAACCAAGCGGTACAGTGGATAAACCTCGCCAACCGCGTGCAAATTATCGGTATCGGCGGCTCTGCGCTCACCGCAAAAGATTTGGCTTTTAAGCTCCTGAAATTAGGCATCACAGCGCTCACAGAACAAGATAGCCACGTACAAATCGCCACCGCACGCACGCTGGGTTCGCAAGATGTTCAAATTGTGATTTCATTTTCAGGAGAGAGAAAAGAGATTTTGATTGCCGCCGAAGCGGCCAAGCAGCAAGGAGCAAGCGTTATCGCGCTCACCTCTCCGAAGAAAAATCGATTACGTGAATTAGCCGATCTCTCTTTTGATACGATTGCCGATGAAAGTGAACATCGCAGCTCATCCATCGCCTCTCGCACCGCGCAGAACGTTCTAACCGACCTGTTGTTTATTACTCTTGTACAGCAAAGAGACGAGTCGGCGCGTCAATTGATCCAAGACATTTCATCTGATATTCGTCAAATCTTTTAACGGAACTAATCGCTCTCTTCAATGCAGTGCATGCGATGAAAAACGCGATGAATGATCGGTGCAAATAGGGTAGCCAATGAAACGAAAAAGACCGTTTCGATAAATAAGCTGTAAAAGGCTAAAAAGAGATGCAAGCTCGGCGCAAGATGCAGATTGATTATCGGGTAGGGAAGTTCGAGACCACTGACCATCGAAAGCGCATTCAACCACGCTTGCGCCGCTGGGAGATCAGCTAGGTAGACAAAACCCACCACTCCGGGGATGAGGCCAGTCAACAGCAGTAACGCAGCGATCGCTGCATAGCGTAAGCAGCGCCATGTAAAACGCTCAACGGAGATAACTTCTTGATGAATCGATTCAAATTTCACGCCAGCCTCCTTGATGTTTGCCTCATCATAAGCAATGGCAGCTTAATAATGAAGGACCAAAAGGCGGATATGCAGAGTTGATCTACACGCTTAGAAACCTCGCGCGAATAATTGCGCAAGAAACGCCAACTCTTCTTGGCTCTCTTTGATGGCAAGTGCTTCAAGCCAAACCGACTCGCTGTAATGCTCGGCTTTGAGAAAAAGTAAGCAACCTTCAAAATCAATCAACCATGAGTGAATGTCCGCATCCCACTGTTTTTCTATCACTGTAGCCGAAAGCTGCTTGACCAAACGCTCGCCTAGTGCAGGAAAAGTATCGACATCAAAACGCGGTGTACTCAAGACGAGTCGCCCTTCATCTTGTAAATTGTGTGCTAAACCGAACTCAGCCATGGTGGGTTAAGTGCTCCTGAATCAGGTCTAAAAATGGGTCGGCGTATTTTTCAAGCTTGCGTTGCCCAACGCCGTTAACGGCCAACATTTCTCCGTACGAAGTGGGCAATATTTCCGCCATATCAATTAAGGTCGCATCGCTAAAGACCACGTAAGGCGGCAGGCCATCTTCATCAGCAATCGATTTACGCAATTTACGCAATTTGGCAAACAGTGGTTTGTCGTAGTTTTTGTTGGATAACTTATCTGATTTCGCCGCACGAGCGGCTGTGTCTAAGCGTGGAATAGCTAACTCTAATGGCATTTCTCCACGCAACAGCGGTCGCGCCTCTTCCGTCAACTGCAAGGTCGAATTGCGAGTAATGTTTTGCTGCAACAACCCTTTATGGATCAACTGACGGAAAATACTCACCCAATAATCATGGCTATGATCGCGACCAATGCCGTAAGTAGTGAGCTTGTCGTGGCCATTTTCACGAATACGGATATTTTGCATACCGCGCATCACTTCCACCACATAACCAATACCGAAACTTTGGTTGACGCGATAAACGCACGATAATGCTTTTTGCGCCTCTTGCGTGGCATCGAAATGCTTGGGTGGATCAAGGCAGATATCGCAGTTGCCGCAAGGTTTGTCTCGATATTCACCAAAATAATTGAGCAACACTTGGCGGCGACAAGTTTGTGCTTCAGCAAAAGCGCTCATCGCGCCCAACTTATGGCTTTCCACCTGCTTTTGTGGCCCTTCCGGCTTCTCATCTAACATTCGACGCAGCCAACTGATGTCAGCCGGATCATAGAGCATCATCGCTTCGGCTGGCAAACCGTCTCGCCCTGCGCGCCCGGTCTCTTGATAGTAAGATTCGATGTTGCGCGGAATATCAAAATGCACCACAAAACGCACGTTGGGTTTATTAATCCCCATTCCAAATGCGACGGTAGCAACCACTATCTGAATGTCATCACGCTGAAATGCTTCTTGCACATAAGCGCGCTCATCGGCGTCCATACCCGCATGGTAACTGGCTGCTCGTAAATGGTTGTTGCACAGTTTCTCTGTCAGCATTTCTACTTTTTTGCGACTGCCACAGTAAATGATGCCGCAATGTCCTCTTTGCGTATCAAGATAGCGGATCACCTGTGAAACCGGTTTGTGCTTTTCGACCAAGGTATAGCGGATATTAGGGCGATCAAAGCTGCCCAGATAGACATGCGGTTCTTGCAACTGCAAACGGTGCAAAATATCCACGCGCGTGGCGTCATCGGCCGTTGCCGTCAGTGCCATAAAAGGCACGTGTGAAAAATGCTGTTTAAGTTGGCCTAACGCCGCATACTCAGGGCGGAAATCGTGCCCCCATTGAGAAATACAGTGTGCTTCATCCACGGCAATCATCGCCAATGGCAACTGCTGCAAGCGTTCGATGAAATCGGGCATCAAAACGCGCTCAGGCGACGCGTAAATCAGCTTCAGTTGCCCCGCGTTCATTCGGTTATACACCGACATCAGCATCTCACGTGACATACTTGAATTAATACACTCAGCCGCGACACCGTTGGCTTTGAGCTGATCCACTTGGTCTTTCATCAACGAAATGAGCGGCGAGATGATTAAAGTGATGCCCTCTTTGACTAACGCAGGGATCTGATAACAGAGCGATTTTCCCCCACCCGTTGGCATGATAACTAAGCTATCTTGCCCCGCTAACGAAGCGTCAATCACCTCTTGCTGGCCGACACGAAACGACTGATAACCGAACACAGTCTGTAAAATACTGTGCGGTGTCTCAGGTTGAGGATCGGTTTGTTGAGCCATTAACGTTGCGGTCATGAAATTTCCAAGGGTAAACAAAAGGGGTAGAGCAACCGCTATACCGCAAAGCGTCTTATTGTAGTGGGGTTCGATGGTGAATAAAACCGCAAAATGTAGCGGTAAAGCGAATCACTTGATTCTCGGCCATTATTCGCCACTCAAACTCCCGAGTAGGCGGTTGATTAACAAAGCTGCAACTTACTTGAGGAACAGTATATACTGTCGAATCGTTTCGCTGGCTCAGCACTTCACTCCTTTGAGAATTCATCATGACCGCAGAAGAACAACAACGCTCCAGACAAGGCGTTTTACTCGCTATTGGTGCTTACACTATGTGGGGCATCGCACCGATCTATTTTAAAGCAATCAACAATGTTCCTGCACTTGAGATCCTCACTCATCGCGTAGTGTGGTCGTTTTTCTTGTTAGCAGCACTACTTCATTTTGGCCGCAACTGGCGTAGTGTACGCAGTGTGATTACTCATAAATCAAAGATGATCTATCTAATGACCACCGCTTGTCTGGTTGCGGTGAACTGGTTAATTTTCATCTGGGCGATCAATGCTAATCATATGTTAGATGCCAGTTTAGGCTATTACATTAACCCACTGCTCAATGTGGTGCTCGGCATGCTTTTTCTTGGTGAGCGATTACGCAAACTGCAGTGGGTCGCGGTAGCGCTAGCCACCATTGGTGTGGCCATTCAGTTAATTGTGTTTGGTTCGATTCCTGTGGTCGCCATCGCTTTGGCGACCACTTTTGGCTTGTATGGCTTACTGCGTAAAAAAGTGGCGGTTGATGCCCAAACAGGTTTGTTTATCGAAACCTTGGTAATGTTGCCCGCGGCGTTGATTTATCTGTTGTTTATCGCCAGCTCGCCAACTTCAGATATGGCGCTCAATCCGCTTAACCTCAACCTACTGCTGATCGCAGCTGGCGTCATCACGACCTTGCCTTTGCTTTGTTTCACAGGAGCAGCAACGCGTTTAAAACTTTCAACGCTGGGTTTCTTCCAATACATCGGCCCAAGCTTGATGTTTTTGCTCGCTGTCTTGGTTTACGGTGAAGCCTTCTCTAGTGATAAAGCCATTACTTTTGCCTTTATTTGGGCTGCATTGTTGCTGTTCAGTTTTGATGGTTTAAAAACAGGACGAACCGCGCGACGCGCTCAACGGGCATCCGTTTAATTAGGATTGTTTATTCCCCTCGTTCGTCAAAGCGATCGAGGGCTCTGTGATCATTTTTTACAAGACAGTGGCGACATGGCTGGCTAAGCTTGCATTATTCAACCCTAAATTTTGGTCTCTATGGATAAAGTGAGCTACAGCCAAACGGCCTATCCTGCGATCGGTCTGATTGATGCAGACTATCGTCAGTTTGCGTTTGATCGCCACTACCATCTTGATATTCATATTGGCCTTATCACTCAAGGAACGCAGCGCTTCTACCACCAAGGCGCTTGGCATCAGGTACAACGGGGCGGCGTAGTTCTGATGTCGCCAGATGAGCTGCACGATGGGCAAGCGCACAATGGCTCTGGCTACCAAGTGCAAGTGTTTGCTATTGAACCTACTTGGCTACAGCAAACCTTAGAAGCCAAGCAGATTGAACAAGTGCTGGGTTTTGAGCAGTTAATAGTCGATGACGCGCCACTTTTTTGCTCACTGCTGCAACTTCATCACACCATGAAGCAGGATAAGCTCAGTCAACTCGCTAAAGATTGCTTACCCTACCAAGGGTTCACACCTTTACTTGAACGCTATAGCCACTTGAAACTGCCGGAGGTTAAACCGCTTGGCCAGCGCAACCTCGCCACCCTGAAAGAGTGGGTACTCAGTCAACTCGACCAACCAATCCGCCTTGAGCAACTCGCTCAGCTTTGCCAGCTTTCACCCACTCAGTTTCAGCGCCATTTCAAGGCGCAAACGGGCATCACACCTTATGCGTGGTTATTGCGTTTACGTTTAGAGCAAGCGATGAAATTGTTGAAAACCGGCACCTCTAGCACTGAAGTCGCCTATCAAGTCGGTTTTTATGATCAAGCCCATTTCAGTAAGGCGTTCAAAGCAACCTTTGGCCTGCCACCCTCCGCCATCAATCGCACACTTTACTAACCAAACTGTCAGAAATTTACAAGGCAAGCACGTTTTCTCCACGCATACTCACCGTAAAACATGAGGAGAATACATGAACGAACTTTCCATATTGGCCACATTGGCTGGCGTACATTTTATGGCATTATTAAGCCCCGGCCCAGATGTGGCACTGGTGGTACAAAATGCCACCCGTTACGGTCGCAGAACCGGAGTTTTTATTGCGCTAGGGTTATCATGTGGCATTGTCATTCACTCATTGCTTAGCCTCACAGGGATAAGCTATTTGGTGCATCAACAACCCGCACTGTTTGCGATGGTGCAACTGGCCGGCGGGGGGTATTTATTCTATTTAGGCTTGGGCGCACTCAAATCCATCTACACCACCTGGCGATCGCCACAAGCTGTCGGAGTCAACAATGAGCGCTACAAGCTGATCGAAAATCAACGCCAAGCCTTTTCCCGCGGTTTTATCACCAATATTTTTAATCCAAAAGCTTTGGTCTTTTTTATCAGCTTAATGTCGAGTTTAGTGCCTGTGGGGATGTCCTTTTCAGGTAAAGGTATCGCCTTGCTGATTCTTTGGGGGCTCTCTTTTATGTGGTTCTCAACCTTGGCGTGGATGCTCTCCACCGCCCGCCTACAAAAACGTTTGCAATCACTCACTGTGTATATTGATGCGGTATGTGGCATCATTTTTACGCTCATCGGTGGACTTATTTTATTGCAAGCGCTGCTTAGCCTTAGCCATTGATGCAGCGATTCGCGCCCATTTTTGTGCGAGATCTCTTACAAACGAGTGAGCAAATATCGCTTTTTGAGTAGGAAAATCAACACTAAAAAACTTAACTAATTGATTTTAAATAAAATAACAACCAGCTAGAGAAACCCTTTGCGAAAAAAGCGTTTCTCTAGCATTGCCGATAAATTAGAGATGGGTAATATGAACCTTGTCGGAAGGATTCTGACACGGAACAGGAAAGCACCACGGATTGGTCATCTTCAGGATGAAGAGACGACTGCTCAGGATGAATGGTCGGCACGGAAAGCAAATTGGACATTGAATGGACGCAATAGTAGCTAGGATGGTTACTACTAAGGAAAGACAATGGACACCTCTGGACGAGGCAAGGACTGAACATCAGGATGATGTAAAGGACACCGCTCAAGGAACAAGTGAAGCGCGCTAACGTGGATGGTTAGCAGACTAGGAAGTCACCAAGGACACCGCTAGGAAGGCGAAGAACGGATTAAGCTGACGGAATTCAGCCACTATCATGGATTTGATGCATGGAGCACTTTCGTAGCTGGATTGCTGCAAGTAAGACTATAACCCCGCAGGGCGCAAGCCCTCGGGGTTTTTCTTTTGGATCGGATAAGTAGATGAGTTATCCAGCTTTCATATCTTGAACGGCTAGGTTAGGTATTTGGTTTAAACAACGCCATAAACACCCCTCCCGGCCTCCCCCTCAAAGAGGGAGGAGAACAATCCAACCATCTCAGCAAAGAAAAGTACCCTTTCTTTGTACAAGGAAGATCATAGTTTCTCTAGCTTGGCATAAGCAGTCACTAGCCATTTAATGCCTTCACCGTTAAAAGCGACTTGCACTCGACTTTGCGGGCCACTACCTTCGAAATTAATGATGGTGCCTTCACCAAAAATAGGGTGTTTCACGCGTGCGCCCAAGCTAAAGCCCGTCTCGTTAAAGTTCTCTTTGACCGCTGTTTGACTAAAACGCCCGGCACTGCTTGGTCGGCTCACTTGCGCTTTCATGCGCACTTCATCAAGGCAGTTTTCTGGCAGCTCACGGATAAAGCGTGACGGCTTATGGTATTTATCCTGACCGTATAAACGGCGAATTTCAGCGTAAGTAATGTAGAGCTTTTGCATGGCGCGCGTCATTCCGACGTAACACAAACGGCGCTCCTCTTCCAATCGCCCCGCTTCTTCGGCCGACATTTGGCTGGGGAACATGCCCTCTTCAACGCCAACCATAAACACCAACGGGAACTCTAACCCTTTCGCGCTGTGCAGTGTCATTAACTGTACGGCATCATCAAATTCGTCAGCCTGCCCTTCGCCCGCTTCCAGCGCTGCGTGGGTTAAAAAGGCCGTCAACATGCTCATCTCATCCGCTTCTTCTGGTTTTTCAAATTGGCGTGTTGCGGTGACTAGCTCTTCCAAGTTTTCAATTCTGGCTTTAGACTTTTCACCCTTTTCAAGCTGATACATCTCAAACAAACCTGAGGTTTTGATTACATGGTCGGTTTGACTGTGTAACGGCATCTCAGCGCTATCATCTTCAAGGGCATTGAGCAGCTCAATAAACCGGCTTAATGCGCTTGCCGCACGTCCTGTGAGCACTTTTTCTTCCAACAACACAAGGCTCGCTTGCCACAAGGTACAGCCGCGATCTCGCGCCGCAAAACGGATGGTTTCCAGCGTTTTATCACCCAAGCCACGCGGTGGCGTATTTACGACTCGCTCAAAGGCAGAATCATCATTGCGGTTAGACATCAAACGCAAGTAACTTAACGCATCTTTTATCTCTTGGCGCTCGAAGAAGCGCATGCCGCCGTAGATGCGATAGGGCAAGCCTGCTTGAATCAAGGCTTCTTCCAAAACACGAGATTGGGCGTTGTTGCGATAAAGCATCGCACAATCCTCTAATGCGCCACCTTTATCTCGCCACTCTTTGATTTTATTGACGGTAAAACGCGCCTCATCAAGATCGTTGTAGGCCGAATAGATAGAAATTGGCTCGCCTTCGCTGCCATCTGTCCAGAGCTCTTTACCCATTCGCTCGGTGTTGTTCGCGATCAGTGCGTTCGAGGCTTGCAAAATGGTTTTGGTTGAACGGTAGTTTTGCTCTAAACGAATGGTATTAACGCTCGGAAATTCCTGCGTGAATTTTTCGAGGTTTTCAATTTTGGCACCACGCCAGCCATAAATGGACTGATCATCATCACCGACGATCATCACGTGGCAATCGCGCCCAGCCATCATGCGCAGCCACGCGTATTGGATGTTATTGGTGTCTTGAAATTCGTCGACCAAGATGTGTTTAAAGCGCGCTTGATAATGTTCACGAATGTGCTGCTTATCACGCAACATCTCGTGGCAACGCAGCAAAATTTCGGCAAAATCAACCAAACCAGCGCGATCGCACGCCTCTTGGTACGCGGAATAAAGCTGCAAATAGGTTTGAGTCACGGGATCGCGGTATGCATCGATGTGCTTCGGACGAAGACCTTCATCTTTTTTACCGTTAATCCACCAGCACACCTGGCGCGTAGGCCACTGCTTCTCATCTAGGTTTTGTGCTTTGATTAAGCGACGCAGCAAACGCAGTTGATCTTCAGAATCGAGGATCTGAAAATCCTCAGGCAGGCGAGCGTCAAGATAGTGAGCGCGTAAAATACGGTGGCAAATACCGTGGAAGGTACCATTCCACATGCCCGATGCGCTGCCCATCATCAACTCTTCAATTCGGCCACGCATTTCCGCCGCCGCTTTGTTGGTAAAAGTCACCGACATGACTGAAAAAGGCGAGGCGTTTTCAACCGAGATAAGCCAAGCAATGCGATGCACCAATACTCGGGTTTTACCACTCCCCGCTCCGGCAAGCACCAGCAAGTTTTCTAAAGGCGCGGCAACCGCTTCGCGCTGTTTATCGTTGAGACCGTCGAGTAAGAGAGAAGGATCCATCATGGCTAAGCTACTGGTTATTTATACATAATTGCCCAGATTATAACCTCAAATCGCGGCAAGATGCTCGTCTCTATCACATTTTTCTGGGCATTCAAAAATGAAAAGCCCACCGCAAAGGTGGGCTAATTCGAGCTTCATCGCCTTTCAAGCGTGTGACTACGCGGCGATCCCCGCATGACGCAACAACGCATCAATTTGCGGCTCGCGGCCTCTAAAGCGTTTAAATAGCTCCATCGGCTCTTCACTACCACCCATTTCAAGGATGTTATTCAAGAAACTTTGCCCAGTCTGTGGGTTAAAAATCCCCTCTTCCTCAAAGCGAGAAAACGCATCCGCCGAAAGCACTTCTGCCCATAAGTAGCTGTAGTAACCTGCGCTGTAACCGCCAGCAAAGATGTGGCTAAAGCTGTGTGAGAAGCGGTTCCATTCAAGGCTTGGTAACACGGCCACTTTCTTTTTCACTTGGGCGAGAGTTTCCAACACTTGCGGGCCTACTTCGGGATCGTAAGTGGTGTGCAAGGTGAAATCGAACAAACCAAATTCAAGTTGGCGCAAAATAAACATCGCTGACTGGAAGTTTTTCGCCGCGAGCATTTTATCGAGCATTTCTTTCGGTAGCGGTTCACCCGTTTCGTAATGACCTGAAATAAACGCTAACGCCTCTTCTTCCCAGCACCAGTTTTCAAGGAACTGACTGGGCAGTTCAACCGCATCCCACGGTACACCGTTGATGCCAGATACCGCACCCACTTCAACTTGAGTCAACATGTGGTGGATCCCGTGTCCAAACTCATGGAACAAAGTGACCACTTCATCATGAGTAAATAACGCAGGTTTATCACCGATTGGGCGATTAAAGTTACAGGTCAAATAAGCCACTGGTGTTTGTAGCTCGCCATTTTGAGTGATACGGCGGCCACGGCAATCATCCATCCACGCGCCGCCACGCTTATGTTCGCGTGCATACAGGTCAAGATAGAAGCTGCCACGCAGTGCTCCTTTCGCATCAAAAATATCGAAAAAACGCACCGATGGATGCCAAGTATCAACCCCAGAGCGCTCTTTGACGCTCATGCCAAATACGCGGTTGAGTACTTCAAATAGGCCGCTCACCACTTTCGACTCTGGGAAATAAGGGCGCAGCTCTTCATCTGAAATATCAAACAAGTGCTGTTTCTGTTTTTCGCTGTAGTAAGCGATATCCCACAACTCTAGCGTGGTCACGCCAAACTCTTGCTGCGCAAATTGACGCAACTCTTCTACTTCACGCTCACCTTGCGGTTTCACTTTAGTGGCTAAATCATTTAAAAACCCTAACACTTGATCGGGCGTTTGCGCCATTTTAGTCGCCAGTGATTTTTCACTGTAGGTATTAAAGCCGAGCATACGAGCTATTTCATGACGCAGTTTGAGCTTCTCAGCGATGATTTCGCTGTTATCCCACTTGCCCGCATTTGGCCCGCGATCCGAGGCACGCGTGACATACGCTTCATAGAGCTCTTTGCGCAGAGCTTGGTTATCACAATAAGTCATCACTGGCAGATAAGAAGGAATGTCGAGCGTTAATAAATAACCATCGAGCTCTTTGGCTTGCGCCGCCGCTTGTGCAGCTGCTAACGCCGATTCTGGCATGCCCGCTAATTGATTGGCGTCGGTAATGTGCTTGGTCCAGCCCATCGTAGCATCCAGTACATTGTTAGAGAACTTAGAACCCAACTCAGATTGACGTTTACTGATCTCGCCGTACCGTTTTTGCTCTGCCAATGGCAAGCCGATACCCGATAGCTCAAAATCACGCAGTGCATCATTGATGGTTTTTTGCTGCGCTTGGGAGAGCGAGGAAAAAGTATCGCTGGCTTTCATGCTCTTATAGGCTTCAAACAGGCCTTTATGTTGCCCAACCCAAGTGCCATATTCAGACAGCAGCGGCAAACAGCTTTCGTACGCATCACGCAGTTCATCGCTATTGAGCACGGAATTAAGGTGGCTCACTGGCGACCAAATGCGGCTTAAGCGATCATCCACCTCTTCAATGGGTGCAATCAAGTTTTCCCACGTTGGGGTGCTATTTCCAGCAAGGCGTTTTTCAATTTCGGTGCGGCAATCTTCTATCGCTTTCTCAACCGCAGGCTTCACATGCTCTGGCTTAATGGCGGAAAACGGCGGTAAATCCGTGAAAGTGAGAAGTGGATTAGACATAAAACATTCCTTTTAAGTTAAGACGCGCCTGCACGTTGATGCATTTCTCTGCAACAGTCACTGATTGTTTCACGGCAACCGTCGATTTTGTTTATCTGAAATAGTAAATATAGGTAGGTTCAGCAATTTTCAATAGTGGCGTATAATCAGCCAATACGTTTGATTGATGAAACACACTCCATTTGGGGTGTTTTGAGAGCCTATTTTGCTAAGTTATCGCCACAGTTTTCACGCGGGCAACCACGCGGATGTATTAAAGCATATTGTACAAAGCCTTATCCTCAATGCATTACAGCAAAAAGAGAAGCCTTTTGTTTATCATGACACCCACTCTGGCGTGGGCCGTTATGACTTGACCCATGAATGGTCAGAAAAAACCGGTGAATATAAACAAGGGATTGCTCGTATTTGGCAACAAAATGTAACGCCACCCGCCATTCAAAGCTACCTTGAGGCAGTAAAAGCTCTCAATGAAAGCGAAGAGTTACGCTACTACCCCGGCTCACCACGTGTGGCGCGTGCTCATCTACGCGCACAGGATCGTATGGTGCTCACTGAATTGCATCCGAGCGATTACCCTTTGCTCGAGCAAGAGTTCCACCGAGATCGTCAGGTATCGATTTACAAAGAAGATGGTTTCCAACGCTTAATCGGTAGCCTGCCACCGAAAGAGCGTCGCGGCTTAGTGTTGATCGATCCCCCTTACGAATTGGCCAAAGAGTACAGCGATGTCGTAAGAGCCATTGCCCAAAGTTATAAGCGCTGGGCGACGGGTATCTACGCCATTTGGTATCCCGTAGTGAATCGCGACACCATTGATGACTTGCTTGAAGGGCTGGCAAGCCTCGGTATTCGCAAAATCTTACAAATTGAATTGGGCGTGTCGCCAGACACCCATGAACGTGGCATGACCGCTTCAGGCATGATAGTGATTAACCCACCGTGGACACTGGAAGGGCAAATGCAGGAAATTTTACCGTTTCTTCAGCAAGCGATTGCCCCGGTAACCGGTCATTTTAAAGTCGAATGGGTTGTACCAGAATAAACTGACCCAATCTATCAAAGAAGTAGAGAACCTTTTTCGCCTTGCTATGGTTGCCAACACCGTACAAAACCAAGGTCAAACAGGATGAAAAAAGAATAATGGAGAAAGTAATGACAACGCATTTTGATTATATCTGTATCGGTGGTGGCTCTGGTGGTATCGCTTCAGCGAACCGCGCGGCAATGTATGGTGCGAAAGTCGCACTGATTGAAGCCAAAGACCTTGGCGGCACTTGTGTCAACGTCGGTTGTGTTCCGAAAAAAGTGATGTGGCATGGCGCGCAAATTGCTGAAGCAATGCACCTTTATGCCAAAGATTACGGCTTCGATGTCGATGTCAAAGGATTGGATTGGTCAAAACTGATTGAGAGCCGCCAAGCGTATATTGGCCGTATTCATCAATCATACGACCGCGTATTGGGCAATAATAAAGTGGAAGTGATCCGCGGTTTTGCACGCTTCGTTGATGCAAAAACCGTAGAAGTAAACGGTGAACACTACACAGCAGACCATATTCTGATTGCCGTTGGCGGACGCCCAACGATTCCGGCGATTCCAGGGGCACAATACGGCATTGATTCCAATGGTTTCTTTGACTTGACCGAACAGCCTAAACGCGTCGCGGTTGTGGGCGCAGGTTATATTGCGGTTGAAATCGCGGGCGTACTCAACGCACTCGGCACTGAAACGCACCTTTACGTGCGCAAAGAATCACCACTGCGCAGCTTTGATCCCATGATCATCGAAACACTCACTGAAGTCATGGCGGCGGAAGGCCCAACATTACATACTCATTCAGTGCCAAAAGAAGTGATCAAAGAAGCCGATGGCAGCCTGACTCTACACCTTGAAAATGGCCAAAGCCAAAACGTTGATACGCTCATTTGGGCAATTGGCCGCCACCCAGCAACCGATGCGATAAACCTAGCAGCAACGGGTGTGGCAACCAATGCACAAGGCTATATTAAGGTTGATGAGTACCAGCGAACCAACGTCGCGGGCATCTACTGTGTCGGCGATATTATGGAAGGCGGTATCGAGCTCACACCTGTTGCCGTCAAAGCAGGCCGTCAACTTTCAGAGCGCCTGTTTAATGGCAAAACCGATGCGAAGATGGATTACAAACTAGTCCCGACCGTGGTCTTTAGCCATCCGCCAATCGGCACAATTGGCCTCACCACGCAAGAAGCCCAAGCGCAATATGGCGAAGAGAATGTCAAAGTATATACCTCTAGCTTCACGGCCATGTACACCGCCGTCACCTCTCACCGTCAACCATGCAAAATGAAACTAGTATGCGCTGGCCCTGAAGAAACCGTTGTTGGCCTACACGGCATCGGTTTTGCGGTTGATGAAATGATTCAAGGCTTTGGCGTAGCCATGAAAATGGGCGCAACCAAGGTCGATTTTGATTCAGTTGTGGCAATACACCCAACGGGTAGTGAAGAGTTTGTTACTATGCGATAGTCACCACCAAGTCAATTTATCTACAAAAAAAGGTCGACACATGTCGACCTTTTTTGTTTTAAATCAATATATTGAATGCAAAACAATCAAACAGTCTGTCATTTTATATAAATCCCACAAATAAGACAGTAGAATTCGCCAGCAAAGTTGCATAGAAACAGAACCAATATCACAATAACAATGAGATTTAAGATGAAAAGACTAAGTTTAATCGCAATGGCAGTGGCTACTGCGTTAGTAGGCTGTGGTGGTGATGACTCATCATCCAGTAGTAACACCAACAGTAACACAGCTCAAAAAGCAGAAAAACCAGTGATTGCGATTCCTGCACAAGGGAAATTTATCGATGCCACCATTGAAGGTCTTTACTATATCTCTGGTGAAAAACAAGACTTTACCAATGCCGATGGCCAATACGATATTGATACTAAGACTGCGAATATCACCTTTATTCTTGGTGGCAAAATTAATAATGGTGATGTCGACGGTTTAGTGATTGGTAATGTGTCATCACGCCACATCACCACGCCATTTGAAGCAGCGGGCACTTTCCAACGTTCAGTTAACCTAGCCCGACTCCTGCTGACCATTAATGACAATGCCAATGATCAATTGATCGTGATCCCAGATGCGATCAAATCTCCAGATGCCGCTATGGTTTCCGCACTGAAACGTATCACGTTGGACGATATCGATAATTCCTCAGCAACTTTGCTTGGGCTACTAGGAAAAACTGGAGCACTAGTCAGTGCAGAAAAAGCACAACAGCATTTAGGCGAATCACTGAGCGAACTCAAGCGCGGTTCTACTGACAAACTGACCCACTGGTCAAAAGGCTCGAATTGGGCATTTGTTGAACGCTCAGCGGATCAACGCGTTAGAAATACAGCAGGTAGTGAGTTTCAATGGGTGATTCATGCAGATCGTACTTTAGGTGATGAAGTATTTACTAAGACGGTCGGTTTAGCCGCAACCACATTTACTGCAGCGAATAATCACCTGTTAGTACACAAAGGTTCAAACGATAGTGGAATTTCAGGTGCTTTTGCTGCCCAATACCTCACTTGTGTGAAAGAGAACGGAACATTCTCTTGGTCTGGGAGCGAAGATAACAAGAAGCCGCTATGTAATGATACCGAGATCGCTGTTGCTCCAGAGCTCAACGATATAGCATCAGGAAATGGCCATTATCAACTATCTGTTACCGATCCCGTAGAAGTATCAACTGTAGACAAGACTTGGTCTTGGGCAGAAATGAAAGAAATGGGCGGCGCTTATGCCTGTATGGCAGACGCTAGCTGTAGTGAGCAAACGCTAACCAAGTTTGAAGTGGTTACACGTGATGACTCCGATGCACAAGATGGCTCACAAATGCAAAAAGAGACCATTTCAGGCAGTTATGACCCGATCACGGATGTGTATGTACAAACGCGCAGTAAAGAATACCTCAATGGGGAGTATATAGGCCGAGTCGAGGAAGCGATCAACTTCATCTACCCTGTTGAAGCAGTGGGCCAAGATCGCTATGTGGACTTTATCGGTACTTGGCGCTCAGTGATGACTCAACCAGGCTGTTCTGAAGTAGCCGTAGCGACTTATACCTTCGATGCCAAGGGTTTAACCACGACGGGTAAAGAGCTCAATGGCAATGGTAGTGGTTGCTCTCTTGCTGATTTGAATGAAACCGTTAGCTACCAAGAGCTCGCGAATATGGATTACTGGTGGTTTACCACCAAGGCAGTGGGCGCGTCAAAAGCAACATTGGATCAGCTCAACACCACCATCCGTTGGAATGACCGTGATGAAGGCGACACGGTAGATAACTTTAAGATCAACCGCTTTAGCTACATTCCAGCTGGCACAAACTGGGATCGCGGCGTATTAGTACGTGACACTCTAAATCGTGATGGCGATAAAGTGCATACTCAGACACTCAGAAAAATCAAGTAATAGTGTTTATTAGAAGTAGATC
>NZ_CAWNIB010000292.1:0-15993 GCF_963874405.1 Vibrio sp. V08_P9A1T1 | reverse complement strand
GAATAAGATTACTGTGCTATGATGATTTTCGCCAAGAGTTGGTGAATTTAACCACCCTTTCAATCACAGTGTGGAGAGTGAACATGCAACAAAACTTACTGGGTGAAGCGCCTCAATTTTTATCGGTACTGGATAAAGTCTCTAAGCTTGCACCGATTGATAGGCCGGTATTAATTATTGGCGAGCGAGGAACGGGCAAAGAGTTAATCGCTCAGCGCTTACACTATCTTTCCAAACGTTGGGACCAACCACTGGTTTCGTTAAACTGTTCAACCTTGAGTGAAGGGTTAATTGACTCTGAGCTCTTTGGCCATGAATCAGGCTCGTTTACCGGAGCCAAAGGACGTCACCAAGGACGATTTGAACGGGCAGAAGGTGGAACTCTTTTTTTGGACGAGCTCGCCACTGCGCCGCTTGCTGTACAAGAGAAACTACTTCGAGTGATTGAATATGGACATTACGAGCGTGTCGGCGGTAGCCAACGGCTTAATGCGAATGTCCGTATCGTCTGCGCAACCAACGCCAATCTTCCACAATTAGCTGAAATTGGAAAGTTTCGAGCTGACTTACTCGACCGACTGGCCTTTGATGTGATCCAGCTTCCACCGCTAAGAGAGCGAAAAGAAGATATTATGCCACTTGCTGAGTATTACGCGATTAAGATGTGCCGTGAACTGAACTTAGCGCTCTTTGTCGGGTTTAGTGCAGAAGCGGCAGATCAGCTTCAACACTACTTGTGGCCGGGAAATGTGCGTGAACTTAAAAATGTCGTGGAGCGTGCTGTCTATCAACACGGAACGGCCTCCCATCCGATTGAAAACTTGGTTTTTAACCCTTTTGCTAATGAGTGGCACAAACCAGATGACCTTACTGGCAATCTCTCCACAGATCGCCATACTTACACCACTGGCTTTGAATTTCCGATGGATTACAAAATGTGGCAGGAGGATCAGGACAGACAACTACTGAGTGCCGCGCTCAATGCCAGTAAGTTTAATCAAAGACAAGCTGCAGAATTACTCGGCTTGAGCTACCACCAATTGAGAGGTATGGTGAGAAAATATCAACTCGTCGGCAGCAATGATGATTAACCCTAGGTTTAGATCAACAAAAAATGGTAGATTATCAGGATTTTGAGGCATAATGATTAGCTTTGTTTGCCCTACTTCTCACAGTTATTTCTCTTTATGAAAACATTGATACGATTCGCACTAGGAATATGCAGCTTTAGCCTACTGATAGGCTGTAGCGAACAAATTGACCATAGTAAAATTCGCCAGAGCGGATTCGTATATTGTGGTCACGGCAATCCCACCACTTTTAACCCACAATTGGTTGAGAGCGGCATTACGTCTGAAGCTCTCAGCCCACAGATTTACGACACGCTGTTGCAATTGGATTCAGAAACCTTACAACCGATACCAAGTCTGGCCACGAGTTGGACAGTGAATCCACAGGGTACAGAGTATACATTCAAGCTAAACGATGGCGTTCAATTTCAATCAACCGCTTGGTTTACACCGACTCGCGCTCTTAATGCCGATGATGTGGTCTTCAGCTTTCGCCGAATCATTGACCCAACCAACCCGTTTCATTACGTCAATAGTGGCGTCTACCCATGGTTTGCGGGTATTGATTTCAAAAACTTGCTGATCGATGTTCAAGCTCTGGATGAACTCACGGTTAAATTTACCCTCAGCCGTCCCGACAACTCCTTTTTATCCAATATCGCCACCAGTCACGCTGTCATACTCTCCTATGAGTATGCTAATCAATTAGTGATTGAAGATGAAAAAAGCATGATCGACAGCCATCCTGTTGGATCCGGACCATTTTATCTAGACGAATTTAAAGTGAATGACCTTATCCGCCTCCGTCGTCATGGCGCTTATTGGAATGGCGTGGCGAAGATGGAACAAGTCGTATTTGATGTCTCCAACCGAGGCACAGGGACACTCGCCAAACTACTACGCCATGAATGCGATGTGCTCAGCTCGCCTATTTCAAGCCAAATCCCTATTATCAAGCAGCAATCGGAAATAGAGCTTGATGCCAAGCCTGCGATGAACGTGTCTTATATTGCTGTGAATACCTCTCACCCTGCGCTCAGTGATGTTCGCGTGCGTAAAGCGCTTAATTTTGCGATCAACCGCCAAAATATTTTGGACTCGGTCTATTACGGTACAGGAAGTATTGCTTATAACATTCTTCCCCCCTCCTCTTGGGCCTATCAAAAGGACAGTATTCAAATTCGCTATGATCGTAACTACGCGATCGCATTACTTAAAGAGGCTGGCTATTACGCCAACTTGGAATTGACGATGTCTGTTCCTGCAGAGTCTCATGCCTATAATCCAAGCCCACGTAAAACCGCCGAGTTAATTAACGCTAACCTTGCCGACATTGGTATTACATTGCATATCATCACGGAAGACCGCCTCGATCGTTCAAATTTGACCCAGCACGCCAACGTTGATCTGATTTTAACGGGCTGGAATGGCGATACCGCAGACCCAGATAACTTTTTGCGTCCACTGCTCTCATGTAATTCAGATCGCTCAGGGCTCAATGCCTCGATGTGGTGCAATAGTGATTTCGATTTTCTACTCGATTTGGCCTTGGAAGTAGACAAGTCGCGCTATCGCCTTAACTTATACAAACAAGCGCAAAATATTTTAAACGAAGAGTTCCCGGTTATCCCATTGGCACACGGCATGCAATTTAAAGCGTACAGCAAAACATTAACGGGCTTTAAACTCAGCCCATTTAATGTACAACCATTCAATACGGTTGAGAGGGTCGAATAGTGTTTTTATATACGGTACGCAGACTCAACTTATTTATTATCACGTTACTCATTTTGACTATGGTCGGGTTTGCACTGCTGCGCTTAGATCCACAGTCGCCTCTAACTGCTCATGGATTTTGGTCAGGTTGGTCAACCTATTTAGGGCAACTACTGCAACTGAATTTTGGCGTCAATCACAGTGGTGTCCCGATTGTGGACGAACTGGCGATGGTCTTTCCAGCAACGCTGGAGTTATGCCTTATTGCTTTTACTCTCTCTTTGTTAATTGGTCTCCCTATTGGTACGCTCGCAGGAATGAAGCAAGGTAAATGGATTGATACCGTCATCTCCTTCACGTCAATGTCCGGCTATTCAGCACCGCTATTTTGGGTAGCTTTGTTAATGATCATGGTCTTTTCACTGCATTATGAGCTGTTTCCTGTTTCAGGACGTTATGATCTGCTCTACCAAGTGGAACACGTGACAGGTTTCGCTCTGATCGATGCTTTTTTCGCTGAAGGCAACTACCGTGCTCATGCTTTGCAAAGTGTTATTGAACATATGATTTTACCCTGCTTGGTACTGGCTCTAGCACCGACGACACAAGTGGTGAGCCTGATGCGTTCTTCGGTGGCCGATGTAATGGCTCAGAACTATATACGCGCCGCTCGAATTAAGGGTTTAAGTGATTACGAAATTGTCACCGAGCATGTGCTGAGAAATGCAATTCCACCTATTATTCCTAAATTCGGGGTTCAGTTATCGAGTATGTTAACGTTGGCAATTATTACTGAATCCATCTTCAACTGGCCGGGAATCGGCCGTTGGCTGCTCGATGCATTATCTAACCAAGATTATGTCTCCATTCAAGCCGGCGTGATCGTAGTTGGTACGCTCGTTCTCACAGCAAACATTCTGTCTGATTTGATTGGCGCTATGGTTAACCCGCTGGTAAGAAAGGAATGGTATGCTAACAAATAACATTTATCAGGAAGAGCATATTCCGACTCAGTTTGAGCGGTTTTGGCGCAGCTATCGCAATAACAGTTTGGCGATGTTTGGCTTGTGGTGCTTAGGACTCATTGTGTTGATTACCCTCACCTCTCCTTGGATAGCCCCTCATGATCCGCAGTTGCAAACGAGCAACCTATTAATACCGCCTTCTTGGGATCCTGCGGGTACTGTCGAATTTTTCTTAGGTACCGACGATTTAGGCCGAGATATCTTGTCACGGTTGATTGATGGTACCCAATACACCTTCGCTGCCGCTATTTTAATCACCGCTATCGCGGCTGTGATCGGCTGTTTTATCGGCATTATGGCAGGCATGACCAAAGGATTATTGTCCAGTACATTGAATCACTTACTCGACACGGTCATGTCGATTCCATCATTGCTGCTTGCCATTATTTTTGTGGCACTGCTCGGTTTTGGCGAGTTCAATATTTTGCTTGCGATTGGTTTGGCACTCATCCCTCGCTTTGTTCGTTCGGTGTATATTGCCGTACACAACGAAGTAGAAAAAGACTATATCCTCGCCGCACGTTTAGATGGTGCCAATGACTTTTATCTGTTGTGGAACTCCATTTTACCCAATGTCCTTGCTGTCATCGCCAACGAAATAACACTCGCGTTATCCATTGCCATCTTAGACATCACCGCTTTGGGCTTTCTTGGTTTGGGTGCTCAAGCACCAAGCACCGAATGGGGCACCATCTTAGGTGATTCAGTTGAGCTGATTTACCTCGCACCGTGGACAGTCACTCTCCCCGGTTTAGCGATTATGTTTACGGTGATCATCATCAACTTAGTCGGTGAAGGTGTACGACAAGCTCTGAATGCAGGGGTGGAATAATGCCATTATTAGATATTCGCCATCTCACCATCGAAATTGATACGCCACAAGGCATGGTAAAAGCAGTCGATCGCATGAGCTTAACCATGAACGAAGGCGAAATTCGCGGGTTGGTGGGAGAATCCGGATCAGGAAAAAGCTTGGTGGCTAAAGCCATCGTAGGAATATGCAAAGATAATTGGACCATCACCGCCGACCGCATGCGCTTAGGTAACATTGATCTACTTCAGCTGACGCCGCGCGAACGCCGGCGAGTGATTGCCCGCGACATCGCGATGATTTTTCAAGAACCGTCAACCTGCTTAGACCCTTCAGATGAAGTGGGAAAACAGTTGATTGAATCAATTCCATCGCGCACATTTGAAGGCAAATGGTGGCAGCGTTTTACATGGCGTAAAAAACAAGCCATTGCCCTTTTACATAAAGTAGGAATCAAAGAGCACGCGCGCATCATGAGTAGCTACCCCTATGAGCTAACTGATGGTGAATGCCAAAAGGTGATGATTGCGATGGCTATCGCAACCAAACCAAAAATTTTGATTGCTGATGAACCAACGAACGATTTGGACCCCATTACCCAATCACAGATATTGCGCCTGCTAAGCCGGATGAACCAGGTTAATAACACCACGATTCTATTGATTGGCCACGACTTAACCACCATTACCCAATGGGCTAACCGTATTACAGTGATGTACTGCGGTCAGTCTGTTGAGTCAGCCGATACCCAGAAAATATTGAGTGAACCCAAACACCCTTATACGGCCGCACTACTGAAAGCGATGCCCGATTTTAGTGATTGGATCCCGCATAAAGAAAAATTGCAATCCTTACCGGGTTCCATTCCACCCTTGCAACATTTACCGATTGGTTGCCGGTTGGGGCCTCGCTGCCCCTATGCTCAGCGCCAATGCGTTGAAATACCGTATCCGCAACGTATTAAAAATCATAAGTTTGCCTGTCATTTCCCACTCAATATGGAGCAACAATCATGAGTGCGTCATTATTAGAAGTGAACGGGTTAACTAAAGATTTCATTACTCGTTCAGGTCTGTTTCGCAAGAAAATTCAGCATGCAGTCAAACCGGTTAGCTTTACGTTAGAAGCGGGACAAACCATTGGTTTTATTGGCCAAAATGGTTCTGGTAAATCGACATTGGCACGAATGCTTGCGGGGATGGTTGAACCCTCGGCTGGCGAGATACGCGTTAATGGAGAGTTATTGGAACACAAGGATTACTCCACGCGCTGTAAGCTGATTCGAATGATTTTTCAAGATCCGAACACATCACTCAACCCAAGAATTCAAATTGGTCGTATTCTAGAAGGGCCGCTCAAAAGAAACACCAATATGCCACCGGAAGCGCGCATGAAGCGCGTGAAAGATACGCTATTGCGCGTTGGATTATTGCCAGAGCACGCCTACTTCTACCCGCAAATGCTCGCCACCGGGCAAAAACAGCGGATTTGCTTGGCACGAGCACTGATTCTACAACCGTCGATCATTGTGGCTGATGAAGCATTAAACGGGTTAGACATGGCAATGCGATCACAGATGATTAACTTGTTTCTAGAACTGCAAGAAGAGATGGGTGTCTCGTTTGTGTATGTCTCTCAACACCTTGGTATTGTAAAACACATTACTGATAAAATTATGGTGATGCACGAAGGCGAAGTAGTCGAATCGGGTGACACACAAGAAGTATTGTCTAATCCAACTCATCCCATCACTCAAAGAATGATTGAGAGCCACTTCAACAAAGCGCCCAGCTTTAAATAGCCGCTCTGTATTTAATATCGGAAGACAATATCGTCGATATTGACAGTGTTCACCCCACCCTAACCCTCCCCTCAAAGGGGAGGGAATTAGTTTCGTGAGCGTTGGAAGTATGTCATTTATGATGATCGATGTGGTTTGCTAAAACAGTTTTTCCCCTTTCTGCGTTAGCGAATAGCTCTCCTCCTACCGCCTAACACTTCGGTAGCAATAGTTTTTCTAAGGCTATCTGTGATGCTTCATTTCCGTGTAAACGGAAAAAACCAGTTGCTAACGACCAGTTTTTCGGTGAAGGCTACATTTATTTTCCCCGCCACTTTTGTTTAATTAATCGTAACGCCTCGTAGAATTCATAAAAAAACAGAAATTTTCCGTAAGCGGCTACTTTTAGTTTTTGTATGATGATAATTATATCAACCTAGACCTCGGAATAATGAATATGTTCCCTAATATTCCATCATCTGCTGCTTGTAATCGTATAGCATCTCCTGTGGCAACCGCAGAAAATAAGTTGCCGTTAACAGTAAAGTCAGTTACTCACAAACATGTGCAATGCATACCATTATTGGATACTTCCCCCACAGCAGCTGTTCATAGTGAGGCGAGTGCGCCAATCAAGGGACGAGATGTTGTGATACTCAATCCATATATGTCAGGAGGGGGTGACCATGCCTTGGCAAATAGAATATCTCGTATTGTTGTTGAGGAAGGAGGCCGAGCATCCATTATACCTATCAATGTAGATCGCTCTTCTATCGACCAATACCGAAATATATCCTCTAGCTCTAATAGTCATGACATAAAAGAGTTCATTGATCCTATTTTTATTGTCTGTCCTGTTGGGATATTGCCCACAGACAAATTATCGATGGTAATTGATCATGTGTGTGGACGATTTAACTTTGCGAAAGGAAAAGTGCTTCTTTTAGAAGAAATGGATCTACTGGCTAGATGTAGTCAATCGTTGGAAGCTCGTAAAGATATGCTCGATGCTAAAGGGTTTAGTGATGTTCAAACATACAAACTCGGCTTCGCAGAAGGGGCGATAGGTTATTTACCTGTTGATAATGATACTGTCAACAAAGTAAAGGACAGAGCCGATGCTGAAATAGCTAAACTTTTGGATGGATATAATATAGACATCCAGAAAGATAGTAATATTCATCTTGCTTACATTAGTGACAATACACAGGTAACGAGTGCTCAAGTTTTTATTTCTAATACGTTAACTGATACAAAAGGAGATTCGGTTGACTCCAACTATATTATCGTTTTTCGTTGTTACGATAATAATATCCCCAAAGATCTTAAGGGAGTGTTTGGCATTAAATCTGCCGAGTTGGGATTGGATAACCCGTCTCTTTTTGGAAAAGCTAGCATCTCTTACCTTGACCCTAAATCTGGCAATTTAAAGCCTTTATTTAAGCTAAATGGAAAAGGCAAGCGTAATGTCAACATTGTACTGACGTTATCGTTACCTAATAATATATTTCTTGACCTGATGTTATTGTCTAAATCTAGTATGGCTAGCGGTGATCAATCATTAAGCGAATATATTTCTTTCAAAGGCGAGTTTCCTTATTATAATATGCAACGTTGGAAAGCTCCTTTAGTTGCAGGAGTAAAGAAGATGGCCGAAAGTTATGGAAATATCGGTTTAACAAATAAAATAGACGAAATGGTTGTGGGCAGGGAGCCGACCGGCCGAGCAATTACGTATAAATTTGCTCCAAATGTCGACAACACTCCCTCTCAAAATCTCGACCAGAAACAAGCGTGGGATTCATTGAACGATAAGTTATCATCTATGCGAGCAGACGTTCAAATTCGTGATTTTTTATCCATCAATAGACATTCGGATAGCCAGATAACTCGTTAATCTGGAACCTATTTCTTTCGGGATTAGCGCGCCAATAGAACAGAAAAGAGCTTCTATCAGAAGCTCTTTGAGTTAGCGCGTTTTACTGGCTTGCTTTTTCAATTCAAAATCAAATTCGTCGGGAAATAACACAACGCCTTCTTCATTCTCATTGGGGAACACCACGACCGACAATTCATCTTCTTCCAAGCCTGAAGTCCAACGGCTGTGCCATTTGTTCAAAGAGATCGCTTCCGCTTCACACGCTTGCCACTCGCCTGTTGCCCATGCCTTGGCAAACTCTTGGTTAGGCCACACAGGAACACAATCATCTTCTTCTGTGTTGAGCATGACACAACCGTGCTCATCTTTTAGTATCCAAACTTCACGGTTTGCAACAATGGCTTTAATGCAGTATTTAAAACGTTCTTCTTCATTATAGCGATTGATTGTTTCTATCTGTTCTGTGGTTAATGCGTCTGCCATAGCCCGGCTCCATGCGAAAGTTGGGGAATATAAAAACGCCTACAGTGTAGCACTGCAGGCGTTAAATTTAGAATCTTAAACAATAAGATGATAAAAAGGATTAAGCCAATTCAGCTTGCAGCCAAGGCCAACCTTGTTTCTTACGGCTTAAGGTATTTTCCATCATCAACATGCCATCTTGTTCGTGTTTGGCCAGTTTTTCAGCCCATTCACCAGTATAAAGAAGGCGGGTCTGCGCGGTGGTAATGTCGGTCAACATCACGGCGGCAAACGCAAGGCCTTCCTCTTCGCAGCGACGAACTAGGTCTGCTTGAATGGCGTCAATCATGCCATCGACTTGTTCAAGCGTTGCCAATTCCACTTGACCAACCACCACATCACGGCCGTTGAATGGGTAAGCTTTCAAATCTTTCTCAACAAGTTGAGCGGCAGATAAACCTTCAATGTCTGTTTTCGCAATCAAAAGCGCTTTAATAAAGGCATCAAGGTCTTCAACCTCAGCAATTTCAGCCAGTGCCAGCACAGCTTCTTTATCTTTTGGTGTGCACGTTGGAGACGCAAAACCGACCGTGTCAGACAAAATCGCAGACATCATCAATATGGCTAAAGGACGTGTGATTGGTGCATTTTCCATCTTGAATAGGTTGAACAAGATAGTACAGGTACAACCGACTGGCCAAATCCACGCTTCTAGCGGATTCACTGTCATTACGTCACCTAGGCGATGATGGTCAACAATACCGAGAATTTCCGCTTGGTTGATGTCATCAGGTGCTTGCGCAAGATCGGTATAGTCCACAAGCCATACTTTTTCGCCCGCTACACTAGTGCGAAGTTCAGGTTGATCAACACCGGCTGTTGCAAGAATGTGTTGAGTTTCACGGTTAATTTCACCCTGACGAACAGGCGTTGCTTCTAGACCACGTGCTTTAAGTAATTCAGCAGCAACTAATGCACCACAAATGCTATCACTATCTGGGTTTTTATGACCGACAACGAAAATCATCTTTCTTCCTATTTTAATGCTATTTGATGGCCTATCGAAGGTGATAGGCGAGATTGCTCACAAAGGCCGATACTTTACCTGATTTTCAGAATTTGTCATGGCTTGTGGTTAAGAAATTATGGCTAATTTAGCGTAGCATTCCGCTACCCCGAATCATTCAGTTAACCTGAGCACTCTTAACAAGAGCACTCTGTTAACAAGGGCACTCCACTAACAAGAGGTAATCACGGCTCGGCTGGTTAAGCCACTTGCCAAGGAGACTTCAAATACTTTGACTGGCTCTGGCGAAAGCTTATCTCCTGTCCAGTAGTCGTACCAATCCACTGGCTGGCTCGCTGTTAAGGTATAGTCACACGCCTCACCTTGGTAATTGAATAAGCAGTGCAGATCATTGCGTTCTGTTAACTTTAAAAATAGGTGATTGAGAGCCAATGAAGTTGGCTTAGCCGCATCTTGGTTGTGTTTGCGCCTAATCATTAACTTATTTAGGCTCTGCTTAGCAAAAGAGGTCAATTCTGGGAGTGGATCACCTGAAAGCAATAAGCCACCACACGCAAGCAATACATTGCGATGAAATTCATAGCTGATGCGATCGGTCGATTGATTCGCAAGCGACGTCAGTGTTGCGCAATCAGGATCAATTTGCCATAACTTGCGGTGCTGCCAACTGCGATAAAAAGTCTCTTTAGCGATTTGTTCAAAGCGCTGTGGCGAACGCTCGACATCGTCCGAAACACGCATGGCATCCACTAAACCCAGTGATGGCCACATCGGCGCATTGCATCCAAGTAACCATGCCTCTCCCGCGCCTTCTGCGATCGCCTGCATCCCTAAACGGTACGCTTCAACACCCGTCACTCCCGACTGATAACGCCGTCCTTTAAGTGCTCCCCAATAGTTCGCATCCAATTTAAACAGCTCAACCCCCCACTCTTCTTTCATGGTTTTGATCACATGGGTTAAGTATTCCTGCACGTCAGGATGAGAGCCATCCAGCACATACCAAGGTGTACAGCGCCAGCCACCGTAGGTTACTTCTTCAGCTTTCAGTGGCTGTCTTTGAGCATTTTGTACAAACCAATCTGGATGTTGCTTAAACAATTGAGATTCAGCTTGTGCAATGAAGGGAGCGAGCCAAATTGCAGGTTTTTTGCCCGCTTGTTTAATCTCTTGGATCAGCGCTTTAACACCACGAGAAAACTTATCGGACGGCGTCAACCAATCGCCCATAAACGCCTGATAGCCATCATCCAGCAACACCCATTCTAGCCCCGAAAGTTCTCCTTGCATTGCCGCAAGGTTGGTTAGGATGTGCTGTTCATTAACATCGGCATAATAGGCATACCATGAACACCATCCAACGGGCGCAGGTTGTGCCACACCAGCACGCGGCGTATGGTGACAACTAATATATTGCGCATACTGTTGATACAAACCTGATAATGAATCACCTTGCAAAATAACGACGGATTCTAAACTGTTATTTGTCCAATCTTGTGGATGGGTCTGCTCGCCGTCAATGGAAGCGACTAAATAGGTGCCCGTCCTTTCTTCAAGAATTTCAAAATAGCCAGCAAAACGGTGGCAAGAGGTAAAACCAAACAGTTGGTATCCGGTGGATTGTTCAATCACCAGCGTGTTGTAATAACGTTGGCTGTCTTGCAGCGGGTATATCCGGTAGCTCAAGCTATTGTCAGGGCAACGCCCCACATCCACCGGATGATGCGGCGAACCTGCAGTTTGCGCTAGCATTTGAAAACCGTCACCAATCACTCGTGCGTCCGATTCAACGTCAAATAGAGTGCGAAACAGCGAGTAGTGATCGGAAATGGGCGAGTTATGTATTCCTGAATAGGAAAAACTGATCTCATCGCCTTGCAATTGGGCAATCAAATCCGGTTGAAGTAACTCAACTTCTCGATGACATGGCAGAGTGATCGTTGTCATAACACCTCAGTACAAAGTACAAATTGTTGTTCTGGCAGTGTCTAATGAATTCGCGTTGCATGTAAGTTGTTTTGATCACGTTTTCTCTTTGACGTGGCTCCGTATGCTGTTTTATTCAACAATGAGAACGCCCAAGGTACAAGTTTGGATGTGACAAGTAAAACGCCAGCATGTTTGCTGGCGTTTCGTTGAGCTAATGACGGAATTACGCCACTTCGATTGGTCCACCGAATGACGTCACTGGTGGTACTTTACCAGTAAATTTCTCGAAATCGACAATGCAAGTATTGGCTGAAGTGGCTTGCGCCAGCTCAGATGAGCCGACATCGAGTGTGAGTGTATTTGGATCGCCATAGGTGCAAATAGCTCCCTCTTTTTCATTCAACGGGCCATACCACGCCCCCTCTTCGATGCGGATCACGCCGCGCGGGTAGCCATCGCTTAAGACGGCACCAGCTAATAGCTGGCCGCGATCATTAAATACGCGAACTAAATCCCCAGCTTGAATGCCTTTTTGTTTCGCATCGATTGGGTTGATATACACGGGCTCACGGCCATTGACAGCATAGGTCGCGCGATACTCTTCTGACTCACACATTTGTGAGTGCAAACGCTTATCTGGGTGACAAGATTGTAACCAATATGGATGCTTATCTGAACCCGGACCGCCGTGCGAACGCTCGGTTTTTTCAAACCACATTGGGTGATCTTGGCAATGTTCATAGCCATAACGCCCAATCTTACGTGACGTAATCTCGATAAAGCCAGACGGTGTACCCAATGCGTTTATCTCAGGGTCTTTACGGAAATCGGCGTGGCGAACCCAAGGTTGGCCTTCACCAAAATCCAGTACGCTCTGCTGCCAAAACTGTTCAAATTCTGGTAAATCAAACTTACCCGCGTTGGCTTTTTTACACTCGTCATAGAGCGAACGGACCCACTCCATCTCATCCATGCCGCGAGTGAACTCTTCATGGCGGCCAAAGCGACGCGTCAATTCAGTGAAAATCTCAAAGTCAGTACGCGATTGGAACAGAGGGTCAACCAAGCGGTGCATGGCAATCAAACCCTTGCCCGAATAAGAACCGTATACATCGATATCATTGCGCTCAAACTGAGTACAGGCAGGAAGAACGATGTCGGAGAAACGGCAAGTCGCCGTCCAAGCAAAATCGATCGTGACGACGGTTTGAAGCTTGCGGAACGCCTTCTTCATTCGGTTACGATCTTGGTGATGATGCCACGGGTTGTTGCCTGAAATAACCATCATTTTGTAATCAGGTAATTTTACGCTCGAACCGTTGTAGCGGATCTCTTTACCCGGCTCTAGCAAACAATCGACCCAACGGGCAACAGGAATCGTTTTACTGTAGCCGTTGTAGTTTTCGTTGTCCCATTTCGGTTTTGAACCCGTATCTAGGTTACGTGGAAAACCGCCGGGCGAGGCAAAACCGGTTGATGGGACCCCAATGCCAGAATAGTGATGCCCGTAGGAGATCCCCCCGCCTGGCAGGCCAATTTGACCAACCATCGCAGCCACAACCGCACCAGCCCAGTAAGGCTGTTCGCCATGCTCTTGACGCTGAATACACCAACCAAACAGTAACTGAGTTCGACCATTAACGAGCATACGTGCAAATTCGCGGATCTTATCGGCTGTTACGCCACAAATCTCGGCGGCCCATTCTGGCGACTTAACAATCTTATCTTTCGTTTCGCCTTGAACGTACTGAATAAAAGGTTCAAATCCTAAGCAATAGGTTTTGATGAACGCCTTGTCATACAGATCTTCGTTATACAACACATGCGCCACCGCCAACATAAACGCCACATCGGTCTGTGGGTTAATGTACCAATGGTCACTGTTTAAGAAGCGCTGGGTTTTATTCTTGACTGGATCAACCGAAATAACGTTGATCTCTCCTTTCGCCACTTTTTCTTTCAACTGATCAAGATAAGGAAAGGATTGGTGCGTTTCACAGTTCCAGCCAACTTGCAGGTTTTTTACCGGGTCGGTCGCCCACAAAACAATGTTGTCTGAATGCTCAAGAATTTCCGACCACGAGGTTCCTTGGGCATACACTTCTGTCGAACCTAACACATAAGGAAGAATGGTTTGGCCTGCACCTGTTGAGTAATCACCCACTTTAGTGATGAAGTTACCGTGCATACCTACAGCGCGTTGCATCATCGCTGTGCAGTTGTGAAATGACCCCGTTTGGTTCCAGCCCGTTTGTCCTGCATGCAGCGCCCAAGGGCCGTACTCTTTTTGTACGCGCTCAAGTTCACGATAAAACAGATCCAACGCTTCATCCCAAGTTACGCGGATAAAACGGTTGTTGCCACGTGTTTCACCGCTGTATTTATGTTTTTTGAGCCAATCAAGGCGAACCATTGGGTAACGCACTCGTGATGGACTATAGATAATGCCTTTGATTCCGTTGAGCATATCAGTGGGGTGCGTGTCTGACTCTAGCGGCTTGACCGATTGTACTTTTCCGCCATACACATGTGCGCGAAATGCACCCCAATGAGAGCCTGATACTTTCCAACTGCCTGTTGTTTCTGCCGCGTTAGCCGATGTCGAGACCAATAAACTTGGCCCAATAACCGACGCCGCACTGGTGGTTGCTACACCTTTAAGAAAACTTCTTCGTGTAATCGCCATATTTAAAACTCCGTTTGACGTGGATTAATGGTGACCTTCAGCAAAATCTGAAGAGTGTTTTTGTAGATACTTCAAGACTAACGCTTCGCTGTCTGTGTCGAAGTTGACGAATGCCATCATGCCGTTAAACATGCCCGGCCAAGTATTCGCATCAAAATGCGCTTCATCCGGTTGGCTATGACAGACAGAGCAGTTCGTTTTATAGGCCTCACCCGCTTTTTCCCAAATTGGATCCACGCTATCGAGCATGGCTTGTTTTTTCATCCACACTTTCGCGTTTACTTTTTCCCAAGGTAGACCGGTGAGATCATCGACACGCTTTTCACCAACCGTGACGATTGCATCATTTTGTGCCGCTTCTTTCATCAAGGAGCCCACAGCGATGTTCATACCAAAATCTTCTTGGATCACACGACCAAAGCCTTTTGCTTTACGCCAACCATCAATTTCGATTTGAATCATCTCTCCTTTCTCATCCAATACCGTGACTGCCGATGCTGGGTTCAGAAGGCCTGCTTCCACTTTGGCTTGCGCATCTTCATAAATAGGTAAGAAGCGAACGCTCACCACTTGCTTGCCGACCGAGTAATCGGTTTTAGATGCCAACTGCTCTAGTTCGCCAATCAGTCCGCCTGAGCTATCCATATTTTTAGGCAGGTTGTGGGCGATCCCTTTATGGCAATCTAGGCAACTTTGATCTTTTTCCGCTGCTTGTTTCATCTGAATACGCGCGGTTGCCGACATCTGTTCGAAATCCATCGAATCGTAATTATGACAATTTTTACATTCCAATGAGTTGTTGGCTGAAAAGCGCTCCCACTCATGCTTGGCCAATTCAATACGGCGCTCTTCGAATTTTTCAGGGGTACCTAAATCACCAAAAACTTGCGCAAATACCTCCTTAGAGGCTTGCATCTTACGCGCAATTTTAGCGGTCCATTCGTGTGGTACGTGGCAGTCTGGGCAAGTGGCACGTACGCCTGAATGGTTTTTCCAGTGCACGGTTTCTTGCAGCTCAACATAAACGTTGTCGCGCATTGTGTGGCAGCTGATACAGAATGCTTCTGTGTTGGTGGCTTCCAGTGCAGTATTAAAACCGCCCCAGAAAATCACACCGGCGATAAAACCGCCCATCGTGAGCACACCAAGGCTGATGTGCACGGCTGGACGAGTCATAGTGCGCCAAATTTTGACTAACAATGATTTCATGATTCGCTCTCTTAAATTTTCGATCAAAAGGATTACGGGTGAACCGTGGAATTAACCGTGCGCACCAGGAGGACCAAAGAGGAACACTTGCAGCATCCAAACAATAAATCCATAACCGCCGACAAAGGCGATACTTAAGATCGGAAAGAGAACCACTGTGATTAAGAGGAAAGACTTCCACTCAAGCGAACGTTTCTCATTACTCTCTATTTTATTAACATCACTCATACATTTGCCTGTTTTGTATTTCAGTCATTTTGAGCAGCTCGACGACAGAGCTCAGCTTATTACCATTTCTGATACGAAATGTTAGACCATACTCTTTGTAGGGTTCAATCGATTCCTACCTTATATAGCAAGGAATCCACTACTTTTTTGAGCTCGCACGGAGTTGTGTTT